>CAMMTE010000036.1:0-10404 GCA_946499755.1 uncultured Mycoplasmatota bacterium | reverse complement strand
TCTTTTTCTAAAATTTCTTGCGGAGTTAATGTAATTTTATTCTGATACATCTAAATCACCAATCCCTTTACACTCTTATTTTAGAAAAGATATCTTATTTTGTCAATCTTTTAATGATTCTAGTTTCATTTAATCGCAAAGCTAGTTTAACATTATTATCGATTTTTCCCAAAAGTAATATAACATCATTATTAGTCATAATAAGCCCAACCTTTCTATATTTGTATAATAATATAGGAAAATAAAAATAACAACAAATTCGACAAAATAAGGAATATTTTGACATAATCACAAAAAAGGTATATTATAACTAGCAAAAAAGGACGGATTATAATGGATATAGTAGAATATATAAATGAATTAACGCAAAAAGAAGAAATAACTAACATATTTGAAGGAAGAAATTTAGAACTTATAACAACAAATGGATGGTTTAGATTTAAAAACAAAAGAAATAAGGAAATAGAAAGAATAAAAATAAATCTAGATCCTAATACTAAAAGACTTCACATTCAAGGAAGTACTATCGCTTTTACTTTAAATCACAATAAAAATAATGAACTATATTTAGAAAGACTAATAACAGGAAATCTAGATGATAATGAAATTAAATTTATAATGCAACATAAAATAAATGATAATGAGAATGAAAATGAGAATGATGAAGTAATTGAAATTAATTTTACTGACAATAATAACAATAATCATAGTTTTACTTTAAAAGAAGACTCTTTAAATATAGAAAAAGCCACTCTTACTATTCAATATTTAATATCAAAAGAGAATGATTTGGATGAAATCAAAGATATTAATGACATAATAAAAGGAAAACAAAGCTTTAATTATTTTAGATTCTATAAAGATGAAAATCATGAATTAAAAAGAACTGGTAATCCTAAAGACTGTGCAGATGAATTTATAGAATTAGAGAAAGTATGTCCTTTTATAAATAATTATCTTAAAACTAAAATACCATTTATAAATGATTGTGCTAAAAAAGCTGCTAAAGATAAAATTAACAGTTTGGAGACAAAAGAAGAAGAAACAATGGAAGAAGAACCAATAAAAGTATATAGAATTAAGAAGAGTAAACCTTTTTATAGAAGTAATATTGATGAAATTATGGCAAGGTCTAATAGAAGAGAATTAAAAGTAGTTAAACCTAATGATGATAACAACTAAGAAATATATAGCCTTTTTTATAAATTTATAGTATAATTGTAACAAGGTGATATAAATGAATTATCCTATGGGGATAAAGAAAAGTAATAATCAAATTATTAATTATAGTCATCGTGGTATGAATCTTGAAGATGATATAAATCAAACTAATGAATATTATAGAAGTAAAGATATAGCATATATATATAAAAAGCCTACACCAATTAAAGTTACTAAAGTTGACTTTAGAAAAGATCGTACTTCAACTATAAAAGAAGCTTTTTATGAAGAACCATCAACAACAGACTATAATGGTATATATAAAGGTTATTATATTGACTTTGAAGCTAAACAGACTAAAAATAAAACTGCTTTCCCTTTAGCAAATATTCATAAGCACCAAATAAAACATTTAGAAAATATAACAAGACATGGGGGAATCGGTTTTATAGTAGTACGTTTTGATTTATTAAATAAAACATACTTATTAAAAGATGATGACCTTTTTTCTTTTATAAAAAATAATACTAGAAAATCAATACCTGTTAAATATTTTAAAGAAAAAGGATACTTAATCAAGGAAGGTTATAATCCTAGACTTGACTACTTAAAAATAGTAGATGAATTTTTGGAGGTAAAAAATAATGGCAAAGACTAAAACTAAAAGAAAACTAAAAAAGAATAATATATTTTTAATTTTTTTAATTATGTTTATTATTCTAATGATTGTAGGATATTTTGTCCTAGGGTTATTAATAACTGCTTTTATGGGAGTAGGAATACTAATAATTGTAGGGCTAGCTAAACTAGTAGATAGTGTTAAAAATAAACCTAAAAAGAAAAAGATAGTTAACACTGTTTTAATTATTATTCTATCTATTGGTATTTTAGTAATGCTTGCTGGTATTGTCTTTATGATATATATAGCAATATCTGCAAATCCTAAATTTGATAAAGAAAAACTAGATAGTAGTGAACCAACTGTTTTATATGATATAAATGGTGATGAGTTTGCTAAATTAGGTAGTGAAATGCGTGATAAAGTTACTTATGATGAATTACCTGAAGTTCTAGTAGATGCAATTGTTGCTACAGAAGACTCAAGATTTTTCCAACATAATGGATTTGATGCACCTAGATTTTTAAGAGCATCTATTGGTCAAGTATTTGGTAATTCTGATGCTGGTGGTGCTTCTACTCTTTCAATGCAAGTTGTTAAAAATAGCTTAACATCTAGTATCGCTACAGGACTTGATGGTGTTATTAGAAAATTCCAAGATATTTATTTATCAATATTTAAACTAGAAAAAAATTATACTAAAGAGCAAATAATAGAATTTTATGTTAATAACCATAACTTAGGTGGAAATGTTTATGGTGTTAGTCAAGCAGCAAGAGTTTACTTTAATAAAGATGTCGGAGACTTAAACTTAGCTGAAGCTAGTATTATCGCAGGAATGTTCCAAGCACCTAATACTTATCGTCCTACTAATGAAGAAAATATTGAAGCTGTTACTAAAAGACGTGATACCGTTCTTTACTTAATGGAACGTCATGGTTATATCACAAAAGAAGAAAGAGACTTAGCTAGTTCTATTAGTATTGAAAGCTTAGTCAATTACAATTCTTCTGCTGATACAACAGGTAATAGTGAATATCAAGGCTATATTGATACTGTTGTTGCCGAAGTAGAAGATAAATTAGGTAAAGATTATAATCCATATACTGTTTCTATGCAAATATATACTAACCTAGATCGTGATAAACAAGATGGTATTAATAGAGTTATGAATGGAGAAAGTTATAATTGGGTAAATGATGTTATTCAAAGTGGTGTTACTGTTCTAGATAGTGAAACAGGTAAAATACTAGCTGTTGGCGCTGGCCGAAATAAAACTGGTGTTAATACCTTAAACTTTGCAACTAGTGAAAGTATTAAAAGACAACCAGGATCAACTGCTAAACCATTATTTGATTATGGACCATTAATTGAATATAATAATGCTTCTACTTTTGGATATAATGATGGTAATGATAATTATAAAATGTTTGTAGATGAACCTTATTCATATAGTAATGGTCAAGAAATTAATAACTGGGATGGTAGTTTTATGGGTAATATGACTACAAGAAGAGCCCTATCATTATCAAGAAATATACCAGCTTTAAAAGCTTTCCAACAAGTAGATAATTCTAAAATAATTGAATTTGTTCAAAAATTAGGAATTGAACCAGAAATAGAAAATGGTAAAATTCATGAAGCTCATGCTTTAGGAGCCTTTACAGGTGTTAATTCTCTTGAAATGGCTGGAGCATATGCAGCTTTCTCTAATGGAGGATATTATAATGAACCATACTCTGTTAGTAAAATTGTCTTAAACTCAAGTGGTGAAGAATATACTCACGAAAGTGAAAAAACAAAAGCCATGGAAGACTCTACTGCCTTTATGATAACTAGTATATTAGATGACACTAGTATAACTGGTGGTGGGGCGATGGATAGAGTTGCTATGAAAACAGGAACTACTAACTTTGATGAAGCAACAAGAAAAAGACTTGGTATGGCAGATGATGCTATAAGAGATTCCTGGGTTGTAGGTTATACTACTAAAACCGTTATTGCAATGTGGTATGGTTATGAAAAAACAACCCCTGAATCAGTAGCACAAGGTTATTACTTTCATAACTTATCAGGAACTATTCAACGTGATAAGCTATTCACTGCCATTGCAGGAGAAGTATTTGAAAAAGATAAAGAAGAATTTACAATGCCTGATAGTGTTGTTAGAGTACCTTTAATAGCAGGAAGCTCAACTGCAAAAGTAGCAGGAACAGGATACTCTGGTAGTATACTTTATGAATTCTTTAAAAAGGATCATGAACCTAAAGGTACTGCTGAAACAAGTAATTTAGCAACACCTACTGGTTTAACTGCTACTTATTCAAATGGTAGCGTAAAATTAAGTTGGAATGCTGTAAATCCTGGAAATGTAGATTCTTCATATGGAGACTTTGGTTATAATGTATATTTCAATAATACTCTATTAGGATTTACTACTAATACAAGTTATACTGTTAATAATCCAAGTAATCCATACGGTACTTATAAAGTAGTTGCAACCTTCCAAAAATACGATGGTCTAAATAGCGATGCTGCTACTTATACTTTAGAAAAACAAAGTGCTAACTTAAGAATTACAGCAAGTGCTATTAATGTAACCCAATTTAATATTAGTGATATTACAAATTATGTAACCGTCTATAATGGTTCTAGCAATGTAACAAGCGAGACAAGCAATTGGACCTTATCAAGTATTTCTGGACCTGTAACTAGTACTTCTGTATCAACACTAAGTACTCCTGGTACTTATACCTTAAAATATAGATTTACCTATGATGGAGAAACTAAGGAAACTGGTAATATTACTGTTACTATAACAGGATCTAGTCCTCCTGATCCAGAAGAAGGTACAGGAACAGAAACAGAACCAACAACATAAAAAGAAGCTAACAACTAGCTTCTTTTTTCATACTTACAAATATCTTTCAATTTACAATTATCACAATTAGGACTAACTGCTTTACAATGATATCTTCCAAAAAGTACTAACTGTAAATGTATCTTAGCCCATTCTTCTCTCTTAAAAGCTCTCTTTAACTTCTCTTCTACTTCTCTAACATTATCACTATCTTTAGCAAGTCCTAATCTTTTAGAAACCCTCTCTACATGAGTATCAACAGCAATCAATGGAATATTATAAAACTCTCCTAAAAACACATTAACCGTCTTTCTCCCTACTCCAGGCATCGCTTCTAATTGTCCTCTTTTTATAGGTACTTTACTATCATATGAAGTTACTAATATCCTAGCAATCTCTTTAACATAAAATGCTTTCTTTCTAAAAGAACCTAATGGCCTTAAAATCTCTTCTATATCTTTAATATCAGCTTTACTTAACTCTTCCAAACTATTATACCTATCAAACAATATAGAAGTAACACTATTAACTCTTTTATCAGTAGTCTGAGCACTAAGAACAATCGCAATTAAAAGCTCATAATCACTATTATAATTAAGTTCACACTTAGGATCTTTAAATAATTCATTTAAATAATCTCTAATAATAACAACTTTCTCACTCTTCTTCATCTTCATCAAACCAGTCATAGTCAAACACCTCAACAGGTTCTATTACCTCATTTTTTTTCTTATTTAAAAAATGCTTAACATCATCTATTGTCTTTAACCCTTTTTTATCCCATTCATATAATATCTTATCTATATATCTAATACTAGAAACTCCATTTAAAACCGCTTCTTTAACTGCTTCTATAATTAATTCACTACTAAAATTACTAGACCAAGCCTTAATAAATTCAATTTCACTAGGATTAAGAGTTCTCCCAAACTCTCTTTCAATATTAGAAAAAATATTACTATCAAGTTTCTTATCTTCATTTAATTCTTTATCATCTAACATTAATGAAACCATTTTCTCATAAAATAAATTTAAATCTAACTTTTCTTCTACAATACCTTTATCATTCTTAACAGTATCTATTACTAATAATTTCTTATCACTAAGTAAAGAAATAAGCTCTAAAACTTCAACTGAAGTATATCCTAATTCTTCCGCTATTTTAACAGGATCAAACATAATTAAATTGCCTTTACTTCTTAAATACATCAGAAAAACAAACTCTTCTAAAGTAATATTTAATTTCTTATATCTTCTATAAAACTCTAAAGGTATTACTATATTTCCATCCATAAGTAAATTAACTAGATGCTTTTGTCTCATTAATTTCCTCCTTCTTTAATACTAAATTAGTATATATCTTTTTAACATCTAAAATCAACTCTTTTTCATCATTAATTACTTTTAAATCAATAATATCTTTTTCTAATTTCTCCCATATCTTACTTAAAATAGGCCCTTCACTTATATTTAAACTCTCCATAATATCATAAGAATCTATAACTATATCACTTCTCTTATGAATAGGCATATCTTTATAAATATCCATTATCTTATCTTTACTAATTTCTTTTATCTCCGCTGCCACACTGCAAACATATAACCCGTAATAATAAAGATTATACTTATCTAAAGGGTCAGTATCGATAACCTTTCTAATACTTTTCATTAACTGTAATTCATTTCTTGTAAAAGGATAAATATCATCAACACCTAATAAAGTCCATACACCAATAACTTGACTACATGCTTTAACTTTATTAATGTTTTTAAGGTTAAGTACATCCTCTAATTCAAATTTTTTAATTAATTCTATTCCCTTCAACATATTAGAACTGCTAAAGATTTTATCAAGTTCTTCTTTTTTTCTATTAATAGATAAATTTTCAAGTAAATACTTTGATTGCCTAATCGCTTCAACTACATTACTATCAAGTTCAAAATTAAGGGTAGTAGCAAATCTAATCGCTCTTAATATTCTAAGAGAATCTAATTTAAAAGACTTCAAAGGATCAATAACAGTTCTAATTATTTTCTTATTTATATCATCTTTACAATTAAGCAAGTCTACGATATTACCAAACTTATCCATACATATTGTATTAACAGTAAAATCTCTTCTTTTTAAATCAGTTTTCAAATCTCTAACATAATTAATAGCATCAGGATGCCTATTATCATCATAATTACTTTCCCTTCTATATGTAGTAATCTCAAACCTTATATCATTATAATAAACAGTAATAGAGCCATATAAAGCATTATCTAAATTAGCATTAGGAAATATCTTAATTAATTCTTTAGGCTTAGCATTAGTAGTAATATCAACATCATTAGATTTAATGCCCATTATATAATCACGAACAAAACCTCCAACAATATAAGCTTCATAAGAATTATCTTCTATCATATTTAAAACTTTTAAAGCTGTATCTAACATTATTATCCCAACCTTATCTATTTATATTTTACCATTTATTAAATCTTTTTAAAAGTAATTGCTACAACTCCCCATTCTTTTTCATCCTCTTTTGTATAAAATCTTTCCATTAACTTTAACCATTCTTCCTTAGTAAAATTATCTAAATAAAGTCTTTCAATTTTATATTTATTAGCTAAAGAATCAAAAGTATCAAAATAATCTAAAGATAAAACTTTCGCTCTAATTTCTTCATTATCTAAAGGTCTTCTAAGAAATATTAAAGTATCTCCTACTTTTAAATTTCTTCTTTTAGAATCATTAAGTCTAACCTCAACATCTTTCTTACCATTTTTAACTAAATCAAATATATCATTATCTAAATGTATAAACATTTCCATATTATCACACCCCATAATATCAAAGATATAATATTAACAAGATAAAACTTTAATTTTAAGGTTTTATGTCTAAAGAAAAGCATACCAAAAAGTGCACCTAAAGCTCCTCCTAAAAAACTAAATAAATATAGAAGCCTTTCACTAATTCTATAGTAATGCTTAACAGCAAGAAACTTATCTACTCCATAAAGAATAAAAGTAATACTATTTATAATAGCTAAATAAATAATCATAAAGAAAAAAAGCCATTTCTGGCTTAATTCATATTTTAGTTTACAGCATCTTTAAGAGCAGATCCTGCTTTAAATGAAACAGCATTTCTAGCTGCAATTTGAACAGTTGCACCAGTTCTAGGATTACGTCCTTCGCGAGCAGCTCTTTGAGATACACCAAATGTACCAAATCCAACTAATGTAATTTTATCTCCATTAGCTAAGGCTTCAGTAATAGCTTCAAAAGTTGCATCAATAGCACGAGTTGCATCAGCTTTAGTTAAACCAGCTTTTTCTGCAACAGCTTCAACTAATTCTACTTTTTTCATTTATAAAACCTCCTATTAATTTAAGCATATCTTGCTTACATAATAAGGATAGCACGAAAGACTTTCTAAATCAATGGTTTTTACTAGATTTTACATCAATTATTTGGTATTTGTAACACTTGGCCAATAGAAAGTAAATTAGATGTTAAATTATTTAAAGACTTTATCATATCAACAGTAGTTCCAAAACGATTAGCAATACTCCATAAACTATCACCTGAAGCTACTGTATAGGTATTATAGGTTGGAGTTCCTGGAGTAGTAGAACCTGATTTAGGAATAATTAATACTTGTCCAACTGATAATAAGTTAGATGTTAAACCATTAGCAGCTTTTAAATCATTGACAGTTACCCCAAAACGATTAGCAATACTCCATAGACTATCACCAGATTGTACTGTATAAGTAGTAGGAACTGTATCATTTTCTTCATTATCTTCTAAATCATCTCCTGCACTAATCCCTGGTATTATTAAAGATTGTCCAACACTTAAAGTATCACTAGTAAGATCATTAGCATCTCTTATTTCTTGAACCATAACGCCAAAACGTCTTGCTATACTATAAAGACTATCTCCCCGTTCTACTGTATAATAAAAGACTGCTCCATTATCTTCATCTTCACCATTATCTTCTTCTCCACTAACACCCGGTATAGTTAATACCTGTCCTACACTTAACACATCACTAGTTAAGTTATTAGCATCTCTTAAAGCTTGGACTGTAACTCCAAAACGATTAGCAATACTCCACAAGCTATCACCTTTTACTACAGTATAAGTAGTAGATGGTCCTGTAATATTATCATCACCTTCATTACCACTACCTACTCCTGGAATTATTAAAACTTGCCCTATACTTAAAGTATCACTAGTAAGATTATTGGCACGTCTTAAATCATTAACACTTATTCCATAACGACTTGCTATGCTCCACAAACTATCTCCCCTTTGCACAGTATAAGTAACATTACCACTTGGAGGAACAATTTCATCACCTTCATTACTACCAGGTATTCTTAAAATTTGCCCTACACTTAACACATCACTAGTTAAGTTATTAGCATCTCTTAAAGCTTGGACTGTAACACCAAAACGATTAGCAATACTCCATAAGCTATCACCTTTTACTACAGTATAGAAGTTATTACCACTACCCTCAGGAGGAGTATAAGGAACACCAGCATACTCTGCTATCGCTCTAACTACCGCTTCCACATAGTTCAATAAATCATTTTGCAATTTAACTCTATCATTAGCATTATCAATAAAACCATATTCTACTAACACTGACTGCATAGGAGTAGTTTCTCTAATAATGTAATAGTAGTCTTTTGATGGATCTTCAGGAAGTCTTCTTTGATAGTATTTACGCATAATTTGTCCTTCACTACCTATTTCTTCCAAAATAGATTGTGCTAAAGTAGAATTATTACGTAAAGCATAAATAACTTCAGCCCCTTCTCCACCTCCAGCATTTATATGATTAGATATAAGTATAGCATTAGGACTACCTCCAAAAGCTTCATTAGCACGTCTAAGTCTTTCTGTTCTACTAATATTCTCATCATAATCTCTAGTTAAAACAACAGGTATACCTAACTCTTTTAATCTATCAGCCATGTATAAAGAAGCTTCTAATGTAAAATCTTTCTCTTGTAAACCACCACTTACAGCACCTGGATCAGCACCCCCGTGTGAAGGAAGCAGAAAGTCCCAAATATTAAATATTATTCTAAAATTCAAAGTTCCATTCTATTTCAATATCTCTTGATTTAGTTTCTTTATCATAAACTCCTATATAAACCTTATCAATAAATTCATCTACTATTACTTTATTTAACTTACTTATATGTTTATATTTCTTTAAAATATCTTTTGCTTGTTTCTTATTATCAAGTCTCTGCTTTAAAGATTCTATTTCTTCATCTATTATAGAAACTCTTCTATTCATCTCTTCTATTTCTTTAGTATAATCACTTGATAACATCTTAAACATATCTTCAGTTATTACAAAATTAGCTTTATCTTCATAAAGTTTTCTATAATACGTTTTCTCTTCTTCTATTTTCCTATTAAGTAAAACCTTTTCTTGTTCTAGTATCTGAATTTCTTCATCATTTGTATTTTTAGATTCTCTGATGTTATATTCATTTTCTAGCTTTTCTTTATCATAATAGTTATCTAGTAAATCATTAATAGCATTTAATAAAACTTCTTCTAACTCATCTAACCTTATCGCTTTATTATTACAACAATTATGAAATCTTCTAACACCCTTACATTGTAAATATGCTCTTTTACCATCCTTTACATTATAAACATTTCTCATAAATACCTTTTTACAGTTAAGACAATACACTTTTTTACTTAAGAAATGTATTTCACCTGATTTAACAGGACA
>CAMMTE010000035.1:0-10715 GCA_946499755.1 uncultured Mycoplasmatota bacterium | reverse complement strand
TTTATTTACATAGTTTTCCTAGATGCAAAAAATAATATTAGTAATCTAACAAAACTGTAATAAAATTTACAGTTTTTTTGTGATATAGTTTTATTGAAAGGAGAAATTATGGAAGTTTTAAAAGTTAATAATTTGAAAAAATATTATGGTAATAATACTAATATTACTAAAGCTTTAAATAATATATCATTTACTGTTAATGATAATGAGTTCCTTGCTATTATGGGAGCAAGTGGTAGTGGTAAAACAACTTTGCTTAATACTATATCAACAATAGATACTGTTACTAGCGGTAATATTATTATTAATGGAGTTGATATTACTAATTTATCAGAAGAAGAATTATCTAATTTTAGAAAGGAGAATCTTGGTTTTGTTTTCCAAGACTTTAATTTATTAGATACTCTAACTATTAAAGAAAATATTGCCTTATCTTTGATAATAAATAAAGAAGATAAAACTAAAATAGATGATTTAGTATTAGATATTAGTAAAAAACTAAGTATTAGTGATATTTTAAATAAATACCCTTATGAAGTAAGTGGAGGACAAAAACAACGTTGTGCTTGTGCAAGAGCTCTTATCAATAACCCTAAACTAATACTTGCCGATGAACCTACAGGGGCCTTAGATTCTCGTAATGCTAGAGTTTTATTAGAAACTTTTAAAGAGATGAATGAAGAGTTAAACTCTACTATTCTTATGGTTACTCATGATGCTTTTTCAGCAAGTTTCGCAAGTCGTGTTTTATTTATTAAAGATGGAGAGATTTTTAATGAAATAATTAAAGGTAAAAAGACAAGAGGAGAGTTTTATGATGAGGTTATAGATGTTTTAACATTACTTGGAGGAGATATTAAATAATGCTTTTTAAACTTGCTATGGGTAATGCTAAAAGAAGTGTTAAAGACTACCTAATCTATATAGTTACTATCACTATAGCATTCTCCCTTATGTTTTCTTTTAATCTTATCTCTAACTCTAAGGATATCCTTGATTTAGCCGATATGATGAAAAACTTTCGTATCACCATGATTTTTGTTAGTTTAATAGTCTGTTTTGTCTTAGGATTTTTAATTAACTATATGATTAAATTTATCTTTAAAAGACGAAGTAAAGAGTTTGGACTATATCTCTTACTTGGTATTAGTAAGAAAGATATCTCTCTTATGTTTATCTTAGAAAACTTAATACTAGGTTTTATCTCTTTAGTCTTATCATTCTTTGTAGGTATTTTACTTAGTACTATTATTTCAAGTATTATCTTAAATATCTTTAATGCCCCATATCTTGTTAAATTACCTACTAATTATTTAATACCTATTCTTTTATCTTTAGGATACTTTTTACTTATATATCTTGTGGTATTACTTTTAACTAAAAGAAGGATTAAACGCCTTAAAATACATGATTTATTATATTTAGATTCTCATAATGAAAAGAGTAAAGTAACTAAAAAGAAATCTATTGTTACTTTTATAATCTCTCTTATTCTTGTTATGGGAGGACTACTTATTTTTAATAATGAGTTTAAAGGTGTAGGAATAGAGCCAGATACTTTATTAGTAATTTTATCTATTATTATGTTAATAGGTGGTATCTACTTATTTATTTCCTCTTTTGCAGACTTTCTTTTATCTTTTGTCTTAAAACATAAGCCTCTTAAATATAATAAAGATAATCTCTTTGTTATGAGACAGTTTAATGCTAAAGTTAAGACGATGAAGAAGTCTTTGGGAACTCTATCTCTATTAATAACACTAACTCTTGTATCTTTAACATTTTCTTTAATGTTTAATAAAATATTTGATATAGGGATAGATATGTCCGCTCCCTATGATGTTACAATTATTGATGATGAAGAGAATTTTGATAAATATATAAATCATATTAAGAAAGAATATACGATAGATGAGGTGTTTACTTATCATGAGTACTTTAATGATGTAAATTATGTTAATGATAACTTATCTTATGACTATCAGGGTTGGAGAGGAACTGATACTTATTTAAGAGTTAGTGACTATAATAAACTATTAGAACTTAAAGGAAGAGGTCCTATTACCCTAAAAGATAATGAATATTATATTCACTCATCTAGTAGTGTTTACGATGGTATTATGGATATTAAAGATAAACTTAAGACAATTAAAGTAGGAGATAAAACTTTAAAACTAAAAGATGTAACAAGTCTTTATTATACCTCTAGTTGGTCTTATGGTAATGGTTTTGTTATTGTAGTACCTGATAATATCGTTGATAATTTAAAGTCTGAATCTGATACTTTAGTAGTTGATACTAAAGAAGAGACTAAAGAAGAATTAAATAATGAACTTCTTAATATCTTAGATGATGATATTTGTGAGAGAGACCCTGAAACTGGTGCAACTTACTGTTATGCTTCTGCAAATGTCTTTGTCAAAGGTTATTACTTAGCGATGAATAAATCTGTTATGACAATTATGGACTTTACCTTATTTTATCTAGCCTTTATCTTTACAGTAGTAACTGGTACTATTATTTCTGTTCAAAGTATAAATGATGGTATTACTTATAAGAAGTACTATGATACTTTAAATAAACTTGGACTTAGTAAAAGAAATATTTTAAAGACAGTTAGAAAACAATTACTTATATATTTCTTATTCCCAGTAATACTTCCATTTATTATTAACTTCTTTATTACTACAAGCTTAAATCATGTCTTTTCAGCATTTCTACCTACTAGTATGACCTATCTATCCTTTATCTTCTTAAGTTCTATTCTTTTCTTAAGTATATATCTAATATATTATTTAATATCTTATTTCTCATTTAAAAGATGCTTAGACTACTAATTATGAAAAATAGTAATTTTACTATTTTTCTTTAATATTGACTTAAGGGTTTTAGAAATATAAAATAAGTATAGAAAGGTTAGATTTATGGAAAGAATATTAATTATAGAAGATGATAAAACTATTAGAGAAGAGTTATCTATCTTACTTACTAATAATAATTATAATGTTAGTAGTATAGAAGATTTTCTTAATATAGAGAAATATCTTAAAGAGATAAATCCTGATTTAATTTTATTAGATATTAACTTACCTAATACTAATGGCTATGAAGTAATTAAAAAAATTAAAAAAGTTACTTTAAAGCCTGTTATCTTTGTTACTAGTAGAAATACTTTAGAAGATGAGATAAAGAGTTTAAGTAGTGGAGGATATGACTTTATAACTAAACCTTATAATAAAGAGTTATTACTTCTTAAGATTAGAAAATGTTTAGATGAAGTTAATCCTAAAAATCATAAAGAACTTGTAGTAAATGGGGTAGTCTTAGACTTACATTTATCTTTAATTAAATATCAAGATAAAGAGATAGAATTAACTAGAAATGAGTTTTTACTAATGTATTATCTATTCTTAAACTATCCTAATACTTTATCTAAAGATATGTTAATAGAATATTTATGGAATGATAAGTTTTATTTAGATGAAAATATCTTAATAGTTAATATTAATAGATTAAGAAATAAATTAAGAGATATAGGACTAGATGATTTTATTAAAACAGTTAGAGGTGTTGGTTATAAGTTATGATGTTTTTAGAGTATTTAGAAGAAAAGATATTTTTTATAATTATTAGTTTGATTTTTACCTTATTTCTTAGTATATATCTCTTATTAATAGGAGTTAATGCTAGTCTTATCATCTTACTTGCTATCCTAATAATTGTTTTTATCTTTATATCTTTAATAGTTAGTTATCTTTTAATTAAGAAAAGATATGAGAAAATAGTTAATCTAGTTGATTCTTTAGATGAGAAATATCTAATTAAAGAAGTAATAGATAAACCTAAGAATCTAGAGAATAAGGCCTATTACTATGCTTTAGATAAGGCTTGTAAAGCTTTAAATGATAAATTAAGTGAAGTAGAAAACTCTAAGAATGAGTATCTTGACTTCTTAGATAGTTTTATTCATGAAGTTAAGACACCTATTTCGGCTTTATCCCTATATGCTGATAATAATAATGATGAAAGAATTAAAGAAGAAGTCTTAAAGATTAGTAGATTAGTTGATAAAATGTTATTTTATGCAAGAAGTGATGTCGTAGAGAAAGATTATTTTATTAAAGAAGTTACACTTGCTGACATTGTTCATCCTGTATTATTAGAGTATAAGAATTATCTCCTTAATTACCATATTAAAGTAGAAGTAAAGGATTTAGATAATTTAGTAGTTTATACTGATATAAAATGGTTAAACTTTATAATAGGACAGATAATTAGTAATTCCCTAAAATATCAAAATAAAAAAGATAGACTAGTTAGAATTAAAGGTGTTAGTACTAAAAATAATATAAAATTAGAAATATATGATAATGGGGTAGGGATAAAAGAAGCTGATGTATCTAAAGTATTTGAAAAAGGCTTTACAGGTAGTAATAGAAATAAAAAGAATGCTAGTGGTATAGGACTTTATCTTACAAAAAAACTATGTGATAAGCTTGGTATTGATATTAAAATAGAATCAGTTTATTTAAAATATACTAAAGTAGTTATTACTTTTCCTAAAGGTAATTACTTTATAAAATAGATAAGCTTACATTAGTGCATAAAGTTACTTAAAGTTTTATGTTTTTGCAGTCAACTGCAAAAACATTGACATATCTATTATTATAATATATAATATAAATAGAAAGGAAACGATGTTTAAAATGAAGGATAAAAAGATTATACGTACTAACTATTTAAATGAATTAAGCAATTATAAAGATAAAGATTTAATTAAAGTATTAACAGGTATTAGAAGAAGTGGTAAGTCTACAATATTAGAACAGTATAGTGATTTGTTAAAAAAAGAAGGAGTTAATGAGAATAATATAATCTATATAAACTTTGAAGATAATAATTATAAAGATTTATTAGATTCAGATAAATTACATACTTATATTTTAGATAATACAGATTCTAAAGTTAAAAACTATATATTTTTAGATGAGATTCAAAATGTTCCACTCTTTCAAAAATGTATAGATAGCCTATATTTAAGAAAATACTTAGATATCTATATCACGGGTTCTAACTCTTATATGTTATCTGGAGAACTTGCAACCTACCTTACAGGAAGATATATAGAAATACACGTACTACCTTTATCGTTTAAAGAGTATTTGAGTTATTATGGAGAAAGTGATGAGTTGAAAAAATATAATGATTATATTATGTATGGAGGTTTTCCTTATTTAATAAATTTAGATAACGATGAAGAGAAACTTAAATATTTAGATAGTATTTATAATACAGTTATTGTAAAAGATATAATAAATAGAAAAAAAATTAAAGATGTGTTAGTCTTAGAAAGTGTTTGTAAATTCCTTTTTGATAATATTGGCTCCTTAGTATCTATAAATAAAATAAGTAATACTTTAACATCTCTAGGAAGAAGCTCTTCTACTCATACAATAGAAGAATATGTAGGAGCATTATTAAACAGTTATATATTATATAAAGTTAATAGATTTGATGTTAAAGGTAAGGGGTTACTTAAAACCCAAGAAAAATATTATTTATCAGATTTAGGATTAAGAACATATCTTTTAGGAAGAAATCATAATAAAGATTTAGGACATATTCTTGAAAATATTATATTTTTAGAGTTAAAAAGAAAAGGTTATAGAGTTTATGTGGGTAAAAATGAAGAAAAAGAAGTTGACTTTGTAGTTGAAACAGGAGATGACTATATTTATATTCAAGTTTCTCTTTCAGTTAGAGATGAAAAAACTTTAGAAAGAGAATTGAGACCTTTAGAAACTATTCAAGACCATTATAAAAAATATTTAATTACTCTTGATTATGATACTAACAATTATAATGGTATAAAACAGATAAGTGCCATGGATTTTCTTCTTGGAAGGGTTGAGTTATAAAATAATAGTAGTTCCCTTTACTTTAAAATCTTTATAAAACTTAAGTTGTCTTACTAATCTAAATAAAGCTTCATCTTTACCTTTCGCTTCTAACATTATATCTATATCAGTATTAAGAGGCTTTAATAATTTTAAAAACTTAATAAAAGAATTATAGTTTAAATAAGTACTATGATTTCTTTTTTGTTTAGAACTTAAGGAAGATGAGAAGTGCATTTTAGGATTAATATTAGTATTTTCCCAAGTCTTTATAATTCTTGGTAATAGTTTATCTATCTTTTCATTTTTTAGGTGGTTACATATATAGTGATGATAATCTAAGACCATAGGTATATTTAACTCTTCACATAAAGTTAAAGTATCAGTTATGGTATAAGTTTTATCATCGTTTTCTAATATTATTAACTTTTTTAACTCTATAGGTAACTTATTAAAATTATCTCTAAATCTATTTAATGCTTCTTCCTTAGTTGGTTTAGAACTTCCTAGATGTAATACACACTTGCCATTTATACCTAATAACTTAAATATTTCTAAATGAAACTTTAATATTTCTATACTATTAAGAGTAACATTTTCCTTTTCACTAGTTAAAAGACAAAATTCATCAGGATGAGTATCTATTCTAATATTATACTTATCTATAGTTTTCTTTAATTTATTAAACTCATTTTTAAATACTTCTTTATAATCAATATTAACATTAGGATGAGTAAGTAAGGGAAACATAGTATGAGTCATTCTATAGAATTTAATCTTATTATCATAATTATACTTTAAGACTTTCTCAAAGTTTTTAAAATTTAATTTAATTCTTTCTATTAATAGTTCTATTCCTTTATCTTCTTTATATTTAGAAAACTCTTTAAAGGTTAAAGTATGTGAGTAAATATCTAATAAAGTAACTGGATTACCTACATAACCTAAATTTATTTGCATAAAATATCACCATTTATAGTTTTATTAACTCTTTACTTTTTATACTTATCTTTTATATAATAAATTATAAGAAAAGAGGTATAATATGCAAAATTTACTTTTAGATAGAGCGGTAAGAGTGTTATATGATGATAAAGTATCATATATTAGAAAAAAGAATATTGAACTTGAAAGGAGATATTTTAGTAAAAATGTTAATATAGGACCTTTTACTAATGGTTTGAGTTATGATGATAATTTTGCTAATTTTAAAGAAATAGTTAAAGATGCTAATGAATATACTATAGATAATATTTTTATATTAATAAAGGAGTGCTTCTTATTTTCAACTGGATACGATATGATGTTTAAAAAGAAATTAGAAGCGGACGCTTATACATCAGTTCCTATAGATAATTTAATATATCCTATGCTTATGGATAGTGTAAGTTTAAAATATAATGATGTTTCAGTTTTGAAAGAACATCCTAATTTTGAAGATAATATAAAGGATATTGATAGATTAACTTATATTTATACAGAACTTCAATCTTTATTATATTTCTTATATTGTAATGATTTTCAGTTTCCAAATAGATGGGAAGATTTCTATCCTAATACTTATAATGATTTAATTAAAATATTAAATGAATCTGCTATGACTATTGGAGATTTTTTGCATTCAATGATTGATTTTAAATGTGAAACTATGAATGATGTTTTTAAAGAAATAAATAATAAAGAGTTACAAATAAAGTATTTATCAAAGGTAGAAGAATTAAGAGATGAAAAACATAAAGAAACAAATTCTTTTGCTCACGTTAATTTACCTGTTACTTATTTCTTAGATCATACTATTGAAGATTTTATAGAAGAAAAACATAATAAATCTTTAGTATTAGATAATAATAAATCTAATACTAAAAAGGAAATAATATTATAATAAAATTTACTTTAACTATTTACATCATTTAATTTATTTGATATATTCTTATTGACGTTTATGCTTAAAACTTAACTTTTTATTTAACTGCATATTAATTTATGCGGGTTTTCTTCGTTTTCAAGGAACTTTACTAATAATTAGAAGGTGGGATAATATGTCTATTAGTAAAGAAGAAATAGTAAAAGAAAAGAAGAAGTTACAGGATGTTTTAGAGAAACTTAATAAAGAGATTAATGAGGCTAGCAGTGATTTGTTCTTAAAGGAAGAAGAGCTTATTAATTTTAGGAAACTTAATTATCAAGATAAATCATCTTTTGATAGTGCCGAATTTAATCAAGTAATGGCAAGTGATGAGTTAGAAGCTTTAAGAGTACTTAGTAAAAGAAAGTATTATAAGTCTTTAATTAACATTAAAGATAAGCCCTATTTTGCCTCTTTCCTTTATAAAGATAATGAAGGTAATACTTTTGATATTTATATGGCTTTAACATATTTAAAAGATGAAAATTATGATAATATTTTATACGACTGGCGAAGTCCTATTTGTAGTTTATTTTATGATTATGAAGTAGGGCCTTGTAAATATAGAGTAGATGACTATGTTCATGAAGGAAGTCTTTTAAGAAAAAGACAATATATAATAGAGAAGAGAAAGCTTATAAATGTCTTTGATAATTCTCTAAATATAGATGATGACCTATTACAAAAAGTAATCGCTACAACTGATAATGAAAAGATGAAAAACATAGTTAATACTATTCAGGCAGAACAGAACAAGATAATTCGTAACTTAGATGACCATAATCTAATAGTACAAGGTATCGCTGGTAGTGGGAAAACATCTGTGGCCTTACATCGTATCGCTTTCCTTCTATATAGAATTAATAATTTAAGTTCTAATAATGTTTTAATCTTTTCCCCTAATAAGATATTTTCAGAGTATATTTCAAATGTCTTACCAGAGTTAGGTGAAGCGAATACACTTGAGACAACCTTTAGTGATTATTTAAGTTATTTCTTAAAAGAATATAAAAATATAGAGAGTTTTCCCTCATTTATTAGTAAGTACTATAAAGGTGATAAAAGTGATGTAGATATTATTAAATATAAACAGAGTAAAGAAATTATTAAAGACTTAGATAATTATATTAATGCCTTTATAAAGAACTTTAAAGTTACTAATGATATTGAACTAGATAAGATAAATGAAGTTACCAAAGATGAGTTAAACTACTTACTTAAAGATAAATATAGTAGATTCCCTTTAGTAGAGAGAATTGATGAAGCTGCTAAATACTTATCATTAAAGTATTATGGAACACCAGGTAAGAGAAAGGCTCCTATTAGAAAATTAATTAAAGAAAATATTAATATATCTTTAAATATAAAAGATATTTATAAAGACTTCTTTAAGAGTAGTTATGCTAAATATAAGTTAGAGATTAAAAATACCAAAGTAATAGGTTATGATGATGCTTTACTTATATCATATTTAAAAGGTAAATTATTTGGTTTTCCTTATAATAATTATATTAAACAAGTAGTTATTGATGAAGCCCAAGATTATAATTACTTACAATATGTAATTATTAAAGAGATGTTTAAAAAAGCAGACTTTACAATATTAGGTGATGTTAATCAAAATATTAATCCTTATTATAAATATGAAACTCTTGAAGAGTTGAAAGAGATATTTACTGATAGTAATTATTTAGAGTTATTAAAGACTTATAGGTCTACTAAAGAGATAATAGAATATACTAATAAAATATTGAATTTAGATTATGTTAATGCAATTAAGAAGAGTAATAATAAAGATGTTATAATTAAAAAACTTAAAGATATTAAAGAGTCATTACTTACTGATATAAATACCCTTACTAATACTTATAAGTCCCTTGCTATTATTACTAAAGAAGATAGGGAAGCGGAAGGTATTTATGACTTACTAAAAGATGATTTAAATATTAGTTTACTAACAGAAGAGTCTAAATCATTTATTAAAGATTTAGTAGTAGTTCCTAGTTATATTGCCAAAGGGTTAGAGTTTGATAGTGTTATTATAATAGATAATGATGAGACCTTCAAGAAGAATAAATACCTTTATTATGTCGCTTGTACGAGAGCAAGAGAGGAGCTTATTATCTATGAGTAAGATATATTTAGATAAATTGGGTTATGAGAATTATTTAAAGAGTCTTGAAGATATAAAAAAAGAAATAGATGACAATGCTAAACTAATGAGTTTATATGTAAGCGATGATGCTTATGGAGATGGCTGGCATGATAACTTTGCTTATGAAGAGACTATGAGAAAGGAAGCTGAGTTATTTCAAAAATATAATAAAAAGAAAAGTATGTTAAAGGATATTGTTATTGTAGATAAAGAATTTAATGGAACAGTTAGTCTTAATACAAAAGTAGAGTTATTATTTATAGATGATGAAGAGATAGAAGAATATATAATAACTGGTGATATTAATAGTAATATAGATGATAATAGTATTACAATAAACAGCCCTTTAGGTTCTGCAATCTATGGTAAAAGAGTAGGAGATAAGGTTAGTTATAAAGTAGGAGAAAATACTTATAATGTAGAGATATTAAATATAATTACTAAAGATACTTTAATATAGGTATCTTTTTAATTTATAGAGCAAAAAAATGTTTCTTGTTAATTATATATATGAGGAGAAACATTTATGAGCATGAAAAAAGTTGGTTCAATAGAGATATATGAACTTGATGAAAATTTAGACAAATATACAAGGAAAGAAAGAGAAAAGTATATAAATGAACTCTTTAAACAAGAGTATCAAGGTAAAGAAATATCTTATCTTCTAAACGGAGAAGAGATAAAAGCTTTGATTAATTAAAAAACTAGAATAAACTTTAGTGCATATGATCATTCTGGTAAAATTGACGCAAAAAAA
>CAMMTE010000034.1:0-10720 GCA_946499755.1 uncultured Mycoplasmatota bacterium | reverse complement strand
TATGGCCTGTTGGTGAAGTGGTTTAACACGCGCGCCTCTCAAGCTCGTATTCACGGGTTCGAACCCCGTACAGGCTACCAATAAAGTATTTAACACCTACTTATTTGCAGGTGTTTTTATTTTTTTCTTAACTTGTTCTTTAGGCTCTGCTTCATTAAGCCTTTGTTGATATTTTTCAATTTTCTCCATATATTCAGTACATCTATCATTATAAGTTTCAATAGGTTCTAATGGTAAAAATAAATTTGTTCCATTAAGTACCCTATCGTTTATCTTTTCATCTCTTAATTTAATCGCTTCTTCATAATCATATGTTATAAAGTCAACTGTAACTGCATTTTTACATTCTCCATAACTATTAATATCTGGTATATAATCTCTATCAATATAATCATAGTATATACTATCTACACTCCTAGGAAATACAACCTTATATTGTTTACGAGTATTACGATGTTTATAATATAATAACTGTTCTTCTAATAAATAGCATGGAGAAACTACATAACCTAATATTTCATCAAAACTATTGTAATTTATATATGCTTCTTTTACCATTTTTTGGAGAGCAAAGGCTTTAGGATACTTTAATTCATCTCTCATATTAATTCTACTTCCTTATTATATATTTTTTCACTATAAGACCTGTTTTATTTACTTGTTCTTTAGGTTCTAATTTATTAAGTTCTTCTTGGTATTTATTTACTTCTTCATTATATATAGCAATTTTTTCAGCCACTTTATCATTAATTGCATCTTTATAGGCATCATCGTCTACACAACTTCTATCAATACACAAACAATCGTGATCTATTATGTGTTTCATTACTAACTTATTATTTTCTCTATCACGTATTTTTATAGCTTCTTCATAATCCTCTGTTACCATATTATAATCTAGAGAAACAGCATTTTGATAATTTCTTCTCATATCACTACGTGAAATAGAAATAGGTGCTTCTGGAACTTCGCCTAAATTTCTTTCTAATATTTGTTCTTCATTTTTATGAATATGTAGACCTAAATATTTTCGCGGAAAAACAACTTCAAAACCATCATATTCTATACCATAATCATATTTCATATAGTCAGTATATCGTCTAACAATATAACAAGGAGATACAACATAGCAGTATACACCATTATATACTTTAAGTTCTGCTTCATTATAAGCCATTTCTACAGGTACAGGCATTAGAGCAAAAGCTCTAGGATACTTTAATTCATCTCTCATATTACTCCCTTCTTTCTACATCATTAAAAACATTATGCAACGGCTTCAAGATTTTTTGTATTTTGTTTTAATTTATTTTCTACTTCTAATTCAACAATTAATCTAATTAATTCATCTAATAAATCATCGCTAATAGTTGCTAAAACATAATATTTTATTTTCTTTTTATTAAAGTAAAATAATTGGTCTGCTTTTATATAACCTTCCTTATTATTTTTATTATCTGAAATTATATCATCGCTAGTGACTCAAACATTTTCTTTATACTTTAATTTTCTATGTTTATGTTTTTCATCTTTAAAACTTGACATAACATTAGCAACAAAATCATATTTTAAACCTTTAATTTCATCAGCATTATCATCAATTACGACAAAGGAATGACGTGATAACACTGTCCCATCATCACTAATATATTTGTCTATTACTATAATATCACCAACTTTGCACATATTAATCACCTACACATCCATTTTATTTACTATAGCTTTTTTCTTTTTAGTAAGAACTTTTTTAGACCATTTAATTGGTATAATCGTATCATCTTTATCTTTACTAGGTGTTGCTTCTCTCCTTATTTTAGTAAAAAAGCCATTAGGAAATTTTAAGCTTTTTTTCTCTTCTTTCATAAAGAAGCACCTCCAATCTTCGATAATATGATTTGTTTAGTTATATATTATAACGAACAAGTATTCTAGTGTCAACAAAAAGTTTCATATTATCTATATTTTTATTTTATATCAACTTATTAATAATCACAACAAAAAGTTTATTATCTAGCAAGCATTCCTAAAGGATCCCATGGTTTTAATTCGATTGGTTCATATGCCATTTCATCTAATTGTTCTTGAGTTAAATATTTCTTATTAATAACAACTTGATATACATACTTATCAAACCAAGTATCACTAGCGACAAAATATCCTTTATTACCTACATCTTCACCCCAACTGTTTTCAAGTTTCCATTTAGTTGATTTATTATCTTCTAAATTTACTCCAGTAACTACCATAGCATGATTCATTGAACTTTCATAATTATCAAGTGTCTCTTCTTTAGTCATAAAGAAATCAGTTTTAAATGTATCATAATAATTAAAACTCATATCATCAAATACTCCATCTTTTTTATCTATTGTTTTTTTAAAATCACAACCTAACCAAACTACTTCTTTTGCTTGTAATTGTTTAATAACAAGTTTTTTTAACTCCTCAATAGGAAGATTAAGAAATATAGGTGTTTTTCCGTCTATAACATTATTTAAATATTTAACTACGTAAGTTCTATTAAAAGTTTTATCCTTAGTTGGTACATTAGTAATACATACATAGTTATTTATATTTATATCAGTATATTCATGATAAAATTCTAAAGGAGTTATTCCCTTAATAATGTGATATTTTTTATCTTTATCTGTATATTCAAAATCAAACTGTTTTGGTGGAACACCATAACAACAAGCTAGTATTCTATAAATATCATCTAAATATAAACTCTTTAAATATTCTAAATTTTCATTGCTAGAAAGTAATCTTGCATTAAACTGCCTTAATTTTCTGTTAAGTAGATGATTCATTTCATCTGGATTAAGACTTTGATATGTATCACTCATTGCTGTTTTAGGAACAAAACCATATTTGTTAATAATATTAGAAAAGAAATCCCAAACTCCACCGTCCTCTATACCTTTTGTTAATAAAAAATATCTTTCTCTATCATCTGCATCTTTATCTTTAAGTTGGGCTAAACTTTCCATTATATAATTACATTTTTCTAATTTATCATAAAAAGATATATAACTTTGAGAAATTTCAAAGTTTTCTAAATCATATTTTTTACATATAGACTCTCTTAATACATTACACCCTGCATATATAAAAGAATTATTCGCATTTTTTTGATTTACAGCCTTTAAAGTATCAAGGTTAATAGAAAAATTAAATAGTAGTTGTCCTTCTCTTTCTTTATTTCTCATAATATCTCTTATATTATTGTTTACAAGGGCACACCTTACTGTTTTATTTTCAATACCTTGTATATAGTTATTACTTATTTCTTCAAGCAGTTCTCTTTTTAGTTCCATATTATCACCTTCCTTTAATAGTATATCTATTATAAAAATTTTAATACGACTTTTAACACGACAAATTTAATGATAAAATATTTATAGGTGATTATATGCAGATGGTTAATTTAGATAAAATAATTAACAAAGATAATTTAATTCCTAATTTTAAAGGAAGCCATACTATATACAATTTTAAAATGGATAATGATACTTATTACTTTAAAGAAGTACCTAATAGAGAACTAGTAATGGAAATGATTTCTAAATCTATTGCCTTCCTTTTAGGAATACCTTATCTTAAAGAATCTATTGCTATTTTAAACGATAAATATGGACTACTTAGTAAAAGTTATTTAAAAGATGATGATAAAAGTTATAATTTGCATAACTTAATGCAAAACTACTTTTATGAAAACAATGATGATGAGCTATTAGACTATAGAAAGCTAGCTAGTTTAAATAATTTAGAAGATATTTGGTTTGCTCTAGAAGATAGATATGAAGATAAAAATATTGTTAAAAATCTTATGAATGGCATTACTAATATATTTATGTTTGATCTATTAGTGGGAGAATCTGATAGAACTTTAAGAAATATAGAAATAATAGAAAGTTATAATACCGTAACACTCGCTCCTTTATATGATACATCAAGTATACTAGCTGATAAAAGTACAGCTTTAGGCGTAGATGAAGATGACTATTTAAAATGTGATTTAGATAAATTAGATAAATTTATAGAAAACTCTGATACTTCTTATAAAGAGAAATTCTACAGTTATCTTAATACACTAGACTCTATAGGCATAGAAAAGATAATAGAAGAAACAGAAAGAGAAAATGATTTTATAATAGACAATAACTTAAAAAATGAAATAATTGCCAAATTTAATAGTCGGATAAATATGTTTAAAGAACATGAAAAAAGAGTTAGCTTTTCTAAATAAACTAACTCTTTAATTTTTATAAAACTCTACTCTATTTTTAAATTCATCAATACCAATAATCTTTAATAATTGATATAAATTTGGAGTCTTAACTCTACCTGTAAGTAGATGTCTAATCATCTCACAAACATCTCCTATATGGCCTTTATATAAAGTTGGATCTTCTTTATACATTTTAACACTAGGAGCATAACCCATTTCTTCGGCAAGTACTTTAATTTGATTGTACCATTCGTCTTCACTATTAAAGTCCCTGTATATCTCTATATATTTATTAATAACATCATAATCGATTTTCTCATCTATATCTTTATAAGTTTCATTTCTATCTTTATAGAATAAATCATTAAATATATAAGCACTTTCAGTTTTGATATCTTTATATGTTGCAATATCTTTTCTTGGACGTTTACTATCACGTTCTATATTTAAGAATGAAATTAACTTATCTTTATCTTTGATCATTAAATCATAGAACTCTTCATCATACTTTTTATAATAGTTTAAAGCATCGTTATAAATAGTTTCGGCATTAATTCTTGAAAAATAAGTTCTACAGATATTATTTAACTTCTCCATATCAAATAAAGTTCCACCTGTAGGCATTTTCTTAAATGAGAATTTAAAGTCTTCAATAGACTTATCTTTATTTTGTAAATACCACTCTTCAAAGTTAGTATTTGCTAGTGTTGCAAGATAAAGTCTAACTCCTTCTTTAGGTATACCTGCTTCTTCATAGTAACTAACGGCAAATTCTGGATCTTTTCTCTTACTAAACTTACGGATTTTACCATCTTCTTTTTTAGTAAGAGGTGCATGATGTGCATATTTACATGGTTTAAACCCTAAAACTTGATTAAGTTGTAAATGTTTTGGAAAACTAGGTACCCATTCATCCCCTCTTAATACATGAGTTGTATGCATTAAATGGTCATCTATAACATGGGCGAAGTGATAAGTTGGAATACCATCTTTTTTTAGTATTACTTCATCAATATCGTTTTCTGGTAATACAATATCACCTTTAATTAAATCATGTAAGACTACTTCATTATGAGAATCCCCTGGTGATTTTAGGCGAATAACATAACTATCACCATTATTTAAATGGGCCTTTACTTCATCAAGTGATAAATCTCTATCAACGGCATAACTTCCATAAATACCAATTTTTTCTTTTCTTAATTCTTGTCCACTTCTTATATCAGCGATTTCTTCTTCACTCATAAAACAAGGATATGCCTTACCTTCGCTAACTAACTTTTTAGCATAAACTTGATATATTTCTGCTCTTTCACTCTGAATATATGGTCCATAGACACCACCTTTATCAGGTCCTTCGTCATAAATAAAACCATAAGCTTTAAGACCATCAAGAATAGCATCAAATGCTCCTTCTTTTTCTCTTTTACTATCAGTATCCTCTACTCTAAGATAAAAAACTCCACCTGTTTGTTTAGCAAGCATAGAGTCAAGAAAAGAACCATATAAACCTCCAACATGTAAAAAGCCTGTAGGAGAAGGTGCAAATCTTGTAACATAAGCTCCTTCTTTTAAATCTCTAAGAGGATACTTTGCTTCTATCTCATCAACAGTTATCTTGATATTAGGAAATAAAAGTTCTGCAAGTTCTTTATTCATTTAAATCACTCCATCTATTAAAAAATAATTATCTAAATTGGTTGCCCCAGTTAGATTCGAACTAACGCATAATGCGGTCAGAGCGCACTGCCTTACCACTTGGCTATGGGGCAATAAATAACAATTAAATTCTATCACAAAAAGGTTTTGTTGACAACTTGAAAAAAAGATATTTTTATGATAATATGAATATGTAAGGAAAACTTACATATAAATAAAAATGAGGAATACTTAGTTTTGCAGATGGGTATTTGCCTCAAATATTTTTGGTCAAACACCCTAATTACAAAGATGTAATAGGGTGTTCTTTTCTATCTATAAATAATCAACAATATGATAATAATTAATAATATAACTATTAAAAAGTCTTTCTTACCCATAGACATTTCCCCTTTCTACCCCCTGAAATCAAGTAAGATAGAAAGAGGCAAAACACCCATTACTAAGTATTCCATCTATACAATATCATAAATGTATCTATAAAACAAGCGAACAAAAGAAGTTTTATAGATTTTTTAATTTCTGTTTCTATTTATATAACCTAATCTTTTAGAGTCCCCATAATTCAATTCACTTAACATATCCATTGTCATAGATAATTCTTCATTTGCTTTTTCAATCATATTTCTTTTTTGTCTATCAGATAATTCTATATAACCATCTTCACTCATCGCTTCATAAGTTATTACTTGATAACCAACAGGTGGACATATATCACTTAAACATAATCCATCTCTTCCTAAATAATCTCTACTTACACTAAAAGTCAAATATGTCTCTTTTTTATTAGCTTTTTCTTCCATTTCTCTAATCTTTAAGACATTATAAATAATAGGTTTACATAGTCTAATCGCATCCTCATAATTAATTTTATCTTCTACTACATCAATATCTAAACTATCAAATAATTCTTTATACTCATCGTTACCTATATTCTCTACAAGATTAACTAAATTAATAGCATTTTGCTTCAAATTACCAAGATACATATTAAAGTATTCTAAAGTAGTTGGATTAAGTTCATAAGTGGATGCTTTTAACTTCTTCATAAAATTATCTGCAAAAATTTGTGATTTGTTTTTATTACTATTATCCTCTTTAGTATTAGATTGATTATCTTCCTTTTCCTTTTCTTTCATAAATATAGTAATCTCTTCTTCTGTTAATTTTAGTCCTGCACTATTAACATAATCTCTAATTTCACTAAAAGAGATTCCTAAATTATCAGCACAAATAGAATAAATTATATATTTATCTATATAATCCCCATATTCTCCATACAATGCAAATCTTTCTTCTAAATCAACATATTTATTAATATTTATATCTATTTTTTTCATAACGTTACCTCCATTAGAAAAAACATGCAAAAACTACATATATTTTTGCATTGATTTCATCATTTGATTAATTTGTTTTTGATTAGGTTTTCTACCCATCTGCATCATTAAAGCTTTAATCATTTCTTCATTAATAGGTGGATTCTTCTTCATATATCTTTTTGTAACAGTTCTTGCTATAAAGAAACCAATAATCGCTCCTATTACTAAACCTATTAAAATCATTAATATATCATGTAACATAATAACACTCTCCTTACAACAATATATTACCTTAAATTAGAAAATTAAACAAGAATTTTCTTACTATCTAGGAAGAAATAATCTTGATTTTTAAAATCAATGGCAAAATAAGTGTTATTAATACTATTTAACTCATCAAAGAAGAAACAGTCATAATAGTTAGTTTTAACTAGCATATAGGCACGTTTTACTACTAAAGTACTTATCTCATCTTTAGCAGGATTATTATAATAATGCGTTTGTCCTTTCTTACTATAAGGGATACTTTGATGATATTTAATAAATAAATATCTATCAGTCTTATCTTTATCTATTTTCTTAGTTAATTGTCTAAATAGACTATACCCATAATTTAATTCTTCTTTTTTTAAAGTATAGATTTGTTCAAAGATATTATATAGAATACTAGGTTTATCTATATATAGATTCTTAAATTCATCTTTAAGTTCAAAAATAAAAAACTCTCTCATTATAATCACCATCTTAACTATAACAAGAAAGTTTTAAAAACATTGTCGAATTATTTAATTATCTCTTCTATTTTTAGAGCAATTTCTTCACTAGTGAAATTAAACTTAACATTTATATCACTAGCTTTACCACTGTATCCAAATCTATCTATTGTAAATAAGTAGTTATCATTGTAAGCGAAACGGTACCATGAGTAAGCAGATGATTTCTCAATTATAAATTTCTTTTTACCGATAGGTAATAACTCTTCTTTTCCTTCATCACTTAATAGGTTAAACCTTTCAATACATGGCATTGATACTATTCTAAAGTCATAACCTTTTTCAAATAAAGCATTTACTACATCAAAGGCAAGATCTACTTCTTCTCCTGTTGCAATAATAACACCATCTAGCTTTCTTTCTTCTTGTTTTATAACGTATGCTCCTTTAGAAACATTTGGAACAGAAGATGTTTCTCTTATTTTAGTTTCATTACGTCCTAAGATAATACAAGCTGGCTTATTTTCTTCAAAGATAGTTTTATAAGTACCAATAACTTCGTTACTATCACTTGGTCTAAACACTTCTAAATTAGGTGTTGCTCTTAATCCTACTAGTTGTTCAACTGCTTGATGAGTAGGCCCATCCTCCCCTACTGTAATTGAATCATGTGTAAAGATATAAGTAACTGGTAAATTCATAAGACAAGATAGTCTTAAAGCTGGTTTTAAATAATCACTAAAGGTTAAATAAGTAGAGACAAATGGACGATAACCTGATAGTGCAAGACCATTTGCAATAGATGCCATAGCAAATTCTCTTACACCAAAGAAAATATTTCTACCATTATAATCATCACGAGAAAAGTCTCCTTTATCTGTTAAATATGTTAGAGTTGAACTAGAAAGGTCCGCTGCCCCCCCAAATATTAATTTACTTGAGTTAGCAAGAGAATTTAACACTTTACTACTAGCTTTTCTTAATGATTCAACTCTTTCTTCTGGATAAGCATAATCTAAATTAGTTAATTCTATTTTCTTATCATTAGAAATTATTGAATCTAATAACTCTTTAGTCTTATCATCAAGATTATTATACTTTTCATTAAAATCATTTTCTAAATTACTACATCTATCATCTATAAGCTTTTGAAAATCTTGTAAAGCTTCATTAGAGATTGTAAATGGTATATCTCTAAGTCCTAATTCAGTTTTTATACTAGTAATATCTTCATCATCTAGTGGTTTTCCATGAACGATATTTTTACCAGCATTACGAGAATATTTTCCTATTGTTGTTTTTACTTGAATTAAACTAGGTAAATCACTAGACTTAGCATTATTTATCGCTTTATCTATCTCTTTAATATCATCACTAACAGTACTAACATTAAAGCCCATCGCTTTAAATCTTGCTTCTATATCGTCAGTAAATGTCTTTTTAGTATCACTATCAAGACATATGTGATTAGAGTCATATAGAAGTATTAAGTTATTAAGCTTAAGATTACCCGCAAGAGATAAGGCTTCATAACTTACACCTTCCATTAAATCTCCATCACCACATAAACAGTATACTTTATAATCAATTATATTATTTTTCTTATCATTAATTAAAGCTTCTGTATGTTTTTCAGCGATAGCCATACCAACAGCCACTGCAACTCCTTGGCCTAAAGGACCAGTTGTTGCATCAACTCCAGGTGTAACCCCATATTCAGGATGACCTGGGGTAATAGAATCTATTTTTCTAAAACTCTTTAAATCATCTAGTTCTATATTAAAACCTGCCATCGCAAGAGTCGCATAAAGTAAAGCAGACCCATGTCCTGCACTCATAACAAACCTATCTCTATTAAAAAAGTTAGGGTTATCTTTAGAAAATCTTAAATGATGAGCATAAACAGTATAGATGATGGAAGCAGCACCAAGAACAATACCAGGATGCCCACTATTCGCTTCATGAATCATATCAATACCTAGTCCTCTTATTTGATTAACAATTCTTTCTTCATTAATATTATCTTCACTACTTTTAGTAAAAGCTAGCATATTATCACTCCTTAGTTAATACTATCATATCATATTTACGAATTAAGTCAAAAAAAAGTTTATTGATTATGTAAGGGAACTATGCTAAAATTTAGTTGTAATGCCGGTATAGTTTAGTGGTAAAACAGATCCTTGGTAAGGATCAGAGGCAAGTTCAATTCTCGCTTCCGGCACCAGATTGATAGATAACTCGAACCTGGGGTTTGAGATTAACATAAAAAAGATATCAAAAGTTAAACGCTGATATCTTTTTATCATTTTAGAAAACACACTTGCACATTGAAATTATCAATGTACAAGTGAAAATCTATTGTTCCTTTTTATTAAGCATAGTTTTGATTAATTTTCTAATACCTTTTTCTTGCTCAAATCTAGCTGGAAAATCCACACCTTCTGGTAATTCCATTTTTATGTGTCCTTGTTTAAACCATAAAACATCTCTTAATGAATACATTTTGAAATCAAGCAATTCACATTGAGATACCATATTCATATTTTCTTTTCTTTCTTCTAGTGTCAAAGAGTTGAATCTCTGTGCAATACTATTTTTTTCTTCAGCAATACTTTGACCTAATGTAATAGTTTCTTCTTCTGATAAATCTTTAACTTCATTATAATCTATCATCCAATCAATACCCTTAAAAAATTCAATTTCTTCTGGTGCATCAAATTCGACAAATTCATATCTATTGCTATCATCAATAATAACTATCCCACTACCAAAAACTTTCATAAATATAGATG
>CAMMTE010000033.1:0-10757 GCA_946499755.1 uncultured Mycoplasmatota bacterium | reverse complement strand
CCCTCGACCTTTCGGGTATGAACCGAGCGCTCTAGCCAACTGAGCTATCTCGCCAAAACTGACATATCAATAATATCATAAAAAAAGATATTTGACAATATCTTTTTTAAATTCTTTCGTTGATATAATCTAGAGGAGTTTTATATCCACTTAATCTTTTAGATAATACTTTAACTTGAGTATCACTTCTTGATGTTACTGGAAATAATTTATTTGCATAGATAGCACCAATTTGACTATCGTAATATTTCTTTAATTCATTTAAAGTTATTTGGTTAAATAAACAAGAAATAGTTGAATTATTAATCTTTGATATTTCTCTTTGACTTATGTTTCTATCTAATATATAGTGCTCAATATCTATTAAGACTATTTTATCTTCTGTAAAGATAGTATTATCTTTTTTTAAGTCATCAATAATAATATGCTTTTTACTAAGTTCTTTACTTAATATTAAAAGTTTTTCTAAATTTTCTATTAAATAATCGCTTGGTACTAATAATATGTTTTGATAAATTGCTTCATAATATTCCATTATATAAGCATCTGCTTGGAACATATATTTATTATCTTTAAATAATAATTCATCTATAGAAACTAAATTAGTACTAGATATTTCTTTTAGATAATTATATAGGTAAGTAGTAAGAAAAAACTTTATTTTAAATTCTTTATCATTATATATTTTTATACATTGATTTTCATTATATCTATAGACATTTCCATATTCACCATTATTTATAAAATTACTTAAAATACTTTCATCTATAATTACTTTTTTATTATCAATAGTAAAGTATTCCATAATACCACCTAGTACTATTATAACATATTTATTCTACAGTAACAGATTTTGCTAAATTCTTAGGTTTATCAATATCAGTACCTTTAAGTAATGCTGTGTAATAGGCAATTAATTGATATGGGATAATAACTAATATTGGTTTAAGAAACTCACTTGCTTTAGGAATATTTATGATATTAAAAGTATCATCTTTATAATTATCATCTGTTATTAGATAAATATTCGCTCCTCGTGCTAATACTTCTTTTAAATTGCTAATTGTTTTGGCATTTAGTTTAGAATTAGTAGCACTTGCAAAAACAGGGGTATTTTTTTCTATTAAAGAAATAGTACCATGCTTTAATTCACCTGCTGCATATGCTTCGCTATGAATATAAGATATTTCTTTTAACTTTAATGCTCCTTCCATATTTAAATAGTAATCTAAGCTTCTTCCAATATAGAAGATATCTTTTTCTTTATAAATATTTTTGGCGATAGTTAGATAAGTATCTTTATTGTTTAAAAGAGGAGAGATTAATTTCTCTATATTTTTAAATTCATCTATTACTTTTAAAACTTTATCTTTACTAATAGTTTTATTTCTTAGTCCATGAGATAGGGCTAGTATTGATAAAAGAGCTACTTGAGAAGTATATGCTTTAGTAGAAGCTACTGCTATTTCACTACCTGCTTTTGTATAAAGACAAGTATCTACTAGAGTTGTAATGGTACTGTTATTTACATTAATTATTCCAAGAGTAGGATAGTTTTTACTTTTAATTAATTTTAAAGCTGATATAGTATCGGCGGTTTCACCTGATTGAGAAATAAAAATAGTTAGTATATCTTTAGATAAAAAGTTATTTTGATATCTAAACTCACTAGCTAGATAAACATTACATCTAGTATTAGTAAGCTCTTCAAAAAGATATTTAGCAACTAATCCGGCATGATATGCAGTACCACAACCGACAATAGATATTTCTTTATATTTAGTTAAATCTGGTAATTCTTTTAATGAATCTATACCATTTTCTATAAAAGGTAATATTGTTTTTAAAATAGTAGTCTTTTGTTCCATTATTTCTTTTAACATATAATGTTTATAATGACCTTTAGAATTATCATTGTCTTTTAGATTAAGAGTATGTATTTCTTTATTTAATATTTCGCCTTTAATAGATTTAATTATAACTTCATTAGCATTTACTTTAGCATACTCAAAATCATCTAATATATAGTATTTATTAGTATATTTTAATATCGCTCTAATATCACTAGAAATAATATTAGTATTATTATTAATACCTATTACTAAAGGACTTTCTTTTTTTATTACATAAAGATTATCTAGGTCATTATCAATCATCATCGTAATAGCATAACTACCAATAACCTTATTCATAAATTCAATTATAGTCTTATCTACATCTTTAAACTTCTCATAATAATAATTTAAAAGAGCACAAGCTACTTCAGTATCAGTAGTAGATTTAAAAGAGTAGTTATCTTTTTCTAACATTCTTTTAATCTCTTCATAATTTTCTATTATTCCATTATGAACAATAGTAATATGTTTAACTCTATGAGGATGAGCATTAATACTGTTGGCTTTTCCATGAGTTGCCCATCTTGTATGAGCGATACCTATATTACTGTTATCATTTTTATTAAGTTTATTTTCAAGTTTTTTAATTTTACCACTAGTTTTAACAATATTTATTTTCTTATTTTTAAGATAAGCAACTCCTGCTGAGTCATAACCTCGATATTCAAGATTCTTTAATCCTGTTATTAAAATAGGCAATATATTTCTGTTTTTAGAAATTGCCCCTACAATTCCACACATATAAACTCCTTCTACTTTGATATATGTTTTGTTGTAATCTTGTTTTTACTTTTTGTCATATATCTTACGACTAGTAGCCGTGGTAACATCCGCCGAATTTTCGATAGTTACCAACCTCGTCAACCAAACTGGTTCTGGCGCTAAGATAAATTATTACCTCCATCTAACTTATCCTTAATAATAGTTTATGTCTAATTTTACTAGTTTGTCAAATTAGATGTGTTAATAATTGTAAAATAAGAGTAGCAATGCTATAATTTAGTTATGTTCACGTAGCTCAGTAGGATAGAGCATTTCCCTCCGAAGGAAAAGGTCGCAGGTTCGATTCCTGTCGTGAACACCATTTTATTTAAGGCTGGAGTAAAAATATGAAACAAGTAATTTATAGAATAATGAATATAATGGAATCAATTGAATATGGTTTTAAAGATAAAAGTGGTAAAAATATTATTAATGTAAATCCTCAAAAATGGGATAATGACTTTGCTGATTTTTATTATTTACAAAGTAGAGAAGAATTATTAGAAACTAAGTGTGGTGTGTGTTGGGATCAGGTTGAGTTAGAAAGAGATTTATTTAATGAAAATGATATTAAGTGTAAGTCATATTTTATTTTTATTTCAGATAGAAATATGTTACCAACACATACTTTTTTAACTTTTAAAGATAACAATAAATATTATTGGTTTGAACATTCTTGGGCTAAATATAAAGGTATACATGAATATATAAGTAAAGAAGATCTATTAAATGATGTAATAAATAAATTTAAAGAGGATCATAAAGATGTTAGTAATAATGCTACTTTATATTTATATCAATATCAACAACCAAAAAAGCATATTTCATGTAGTGAATTTTATAAATATATTGAAACACAGAAACTTATTATAATAGAAAAAATTAAAAAGAAGCGATGAGCTTCTTTTTTTTACATAGCAATTCCCATAAAGTTATAGAGAATAGTCATTAGATTATTTTGCATATTAGTAATATCTGTTTCTGTTAGATTATTTATATTAATATTATTTGTAGTATTAATATTAGAGAAATCTGCTGTATTTTCTGTAATAGTTCTTGTATCATTAACAGTCATTACATTAATAGGTGTACCACTTACTGCCATATCAATAGTAAATGTTGAATTAATATTAGCATCTTCTTTTTGACTATTATATTTTATTTGAATACTAGTAGATGGATCTGTAGTATCACTAATAGAAAGATCTATAGATGTCTCATTTTCACTTATTATAATATTACCTATATTTTCATTATTGACTGTTAAGGCAATGTTTGTATTATTATTTTCTTTAGTTATGTTAGCACTACCTATAACATTATTGTTTTCTACAAGATCTATACTTTTAGTATCCGTATCATTATATCTAATAGCATAACTTCCAGTACTATCACTAATTCCTAATTCATATCTTATAATACTATTTTTATTAGTATAAATGCTATAACTAATACTCGTTTTTGATGTTTCTGTACTTGTACTTTCATTCATTGCAGTTTCAACTTGATTAACAAAGTCCCCTAATATTTCCTTAGCTTTTTTATCATTCTTAATATCATCTATAATATTTTTAGCAAGTTCATCAAATCTTTTTTCATTAAGTTCTAAAGAAATCTTTTTAGTATTTGTATTATCAATTTTTTCATTACTTACTTTTATGTCATCATTAGTAATATTTTTTCCAATGCTTTCAATCATTAAATTATAAATATACTCAATATCTTCTTTAGAGTTAGCACTTTCTTCTAGATATGTAAAGATATCATTATCTTCAATAGTTATGTATTTATCAAAAATATTTCTTAGTAATATATAACTAATATTTTCATTTTGATAAAAGTTAATTCCCATTAACTCTTGCATATTGAATAGTAAAGAACCATCAAAATACATTTTCTTAGCTGCCGTATCAAGACGATACTCATAGTTTAGAATTGTATTATTTAAATTATTAATAATAATATCACTACCATCTTCACTATTTCCTAGTAAAGGATTAATATAAAATTTAGTATTTCCTGAAGCTGTTTCTTTAATATTTTCTATATTTCCGTTATTATTACTAAATGTCTTTTCTAATGATGCTTTTAACTCATTAAATGATGTAACTATTCTATTTTTATTTGAATAATTTTGAAATATTAAGATACCTCCTGCAATTAATAAACCTACTGCAATAATTATAAAAATTATTGCTATAACTTTTTTCTTACTCATAAATTCACTCCTTACCAATATTATAGTTTGATTATATCTTATAAATTAATTAATTTAAATAATTTTATAAAATATTTATTTACTTTTACATAATGTGACATATTTTATCAAATAATAATAAGGGTGATTAAAATGAAAAAGAAAATATTATGGTATTTAGTTTTAATAATTACATTAATTTGTATAATTTTATTAGTTTATAATATTGCTAGTTATTATTATAGTTATAAAAAAGATTTAGAGTTTAAGGAAAGAATAGCAGGATATGACTTTGAAAAGTTAAAAGAAATTAACTCAGATGTAGTTGGCTATATTGAAGTTGATAATACTAAAGTAAGTTACCCTGTTGTAAAGACTAATAATAATAGTTATTATTTAAATCATACTTATACAAAAGAGAAAAGTGAGATTGGTTCTATTTTTTTAGATTATCGTAATGATTTAGATAATTTATCAAAGAATAATATTATTTATGGTCATGGAAGACTTGATAATAGTATGTTTGGTAGTTTGAATAATTTATTAGATGAAGAAAAGCTTAGTAATAAAGGTAATTACTATATAACAGTAACTACTCCTAAAAGTATAATGACATTTAAAATATTTAGTGTTTATACTATAGATAAAGAAAGTTATTACATTAAGACTTATTTTAGTAATAATAAATATTTTAAAGAGTTTTTAGAGACTATTATGAAAAGAAGTATTTATAATTTTAAGACTGATGTAAACACAAGTGACAAAATATTAACTCTTTCTACTTGTAAAGATAATTTTGGTAAAAGAGTAGTAGTTCATGCCAAATTGTTAAAAAAAGAAGAAACTAGCTAGTTTCTCTTATTCTTTATTTAGAATCTTATTAAATGCATAACTTGATAATATAACAAAGATTGATAAGAAGAAGATATTTAATAATAGTGAGTCACTTGTTTCAGGGTTTTCAAGAGATTCTTCTAATTCATTTATCTCATCAAGGCTTAATTCTTCTCCTGGATTTAATTCAAATTCGGTATTACCAATTTCTATAACTGCTCCAGTAGTATCATCTGGAACCCATAGAGTAGGTTTATCAGTGCTTTCAGTTGTGTTAATAATCTCGGCATCATCTGTTAAAGTAAGTTTAGGAGCTTCTGTAACGCCACTACCTTTACCTAGTTCAATACCACCGAATCCATTACCAGAAACATCAATTTTGCCTACAAATGTAGCATGTCCACCATTTATAAGAAGTCCTGCATTACCACCAGTTAGTTTAATATTTTTTAAAGTAACATTACTTTTATAAACTTGTAATACATAAATTCCTCCCCAAACGGTATTATCATTACTGTTACTTGATCCGAATGTTCCTACATACTTAATTGTTTTATTATTACCATCAATAGTAACATCTCTTAGAATATTAATTTTCTCAGTTGTTTCTATATCACTACCAAGAATAATTGTAGAAACATTACTATCATTTAAAGCATCTTTTAGTTCAGCCTGATTGTTTACTGTTTTACTAGTTGCAGCCTTAACATTTAGAGTAGTGCATAGAGTAACAGTTAAAACAAATAGTAATAGAATTTTACTGATTTTTTTCATTTTATCCTCCTTTCCATTATTAGTTTTTCTTATCTTAAGAGAAAATATGCAAGAAATTTGTCAAATTATAGATGTAATTTTTGGTAAAAAGAAAAGAGCTTAAAGCTCTTTAGACCAGTAGTAAGACTTCCTGGTGTTGTACATATTATTTATGTACATTATTATAATAGCCAGTATTTTCTTAATTATTCATATATTTTTTAAAAAAATAAGTTATACTTATTTTAATAAGTTTAAAGTAATTATGGGAGGTTTGCTAGGAAAAGATTATTAATTACTGATGAAGATATAAAAGAATATGCAAATAGGAATAAAGAAAAATGGATTAGGGAAAAGAAAGAAAAAGATGATAAGTTAAAAAGTTTGTTTTCTAGTTATGATTATATGAATTGGCTTAATAGGTTTACTGCTGATACCAAAGGCTTTTCTGATGAAGAATATTTATATTTCCCTGAAAAAATTTCTAAAGATGATTTAGATAAAGTAAATAATTTAGGATTATTCTTTGAAGGAATAGAGAAATATGCAGATAAAAATTATATTTATCCAACTATGTATGAATATCAATCTTTTTATGGCGTTAAAGATAATGTTAATGAAGTTTACTACAAAATAGGTGTTATAGAAGGTCAAGGTGGTTCATTTTTCTGTGAGAGAATAGAATATACTAGCGAACAACCTTTTATAGATTTTAATGATATTATGAATGATAAAGTTAGAGATAATGTTAAGGAAATAGGAACTGATTTAGATAATATGTCAAACTTAGTTCTTTCTTTATATAATAAAGGTGTTCCACTTGAAGCGATTAAAGAGACTTTAGATAAAACTATTAGTGAGATAGAATTATCTAAAGAAAAGGGAAAAGAGTATAAAAAGTAAGAAGAAAACTACTATCAAATTAATTGAAAGTAGTTTTCGTTTATTAGATATTAGTCATGTAACTAGTAAATATTTTTCTTTTAACTTTTTCATTAGCAGTCTCTTTAATACTAAACTCTTTTAATAGTTGTTGTTGAATAAAAGAAATACAGTCTTTATATTTTTGCTTTCTTTCTTTTAGACCAGCACCTAAATACCAAATATATTTAATACACCAGTTAATATCTACATTAAATCCATCCCTAGCATCTGCTATTAAAAGTTTTAAATAATTAACCATTGCTTCTATAGCTTCCTCATCATTTATTTTTAGTCTTAAGACATCATACACTATATTAAATATTCTATTAAAGTCATCTTTACTAATATTTTTTTCATAATTTAATTCAATACTTTTTTCATCATAATATTGGTATAGATTTTCTAACAATGAATCATCTAATTTTCTTTCTTCCTTTGTTTTGCTTAATAGTTTATATACTACTATATTCATAATCGCTCTCCTTTATTTTATCACTTAAGTCAATTGTGTCTACAAAATGTCTTGTTCCTTGTTTAACTATTTTTATTTTATTCAAGTCAATTAATTGATCTATTAAAGTTAAATAAACAAAATCTCTGGCATCATTAAGTATTTCTTTTCCCATACACTCTGCAATTAGGATTGATATTTTACATGGTGTTATACCTTTGAAAATATTTAAAATGGTATCATAGTAATCGGAATATTTCTTATTTTTAACTTCACCATTTTCTAATACTCTTAATTCACTATTAATTTTAACCAAGTTATTCCACTCTTTAGCATAAGCTTTTATTTCATCTTTAGATAAAGTTTTTTCATATTTTAATATAGATTCAATTTTTCTATAATCTAAAGCATTAATACTACACAAATATTCATTATAATCATTAGCAAAGACAACATTAATTTTATTTGTTTTATCTTTTAAAAAGTTACATAGAAATAGTAAAAGCATATATTCATCATCATTATTCTTAGAAGACCAGATTCTAATTATTGTATCATTTGTAATATTATTTGATATTTCATTTAACAACTCAGTATAATCATAATTGTTATCTTGATAAAATATTCTTAAAAAATCAATACGATTATTTTTTATATCTCCTATTGATAGACTCATTCCAAGTGGAAAAATTATATAGTCTTTTATGTTATTGCTTTCATAATAATGTTTTAAACAGCCACAAGCTGTAAGACTTTCACAAATATCAATTATTTTCATATTATTACCACTGCCTTTTTGATTAATCTTATTGTATTAAAATCTAAAACATATTAAACCTTAGACTGTAAAAATGTTTGAGTAATAGACACTATGATGTATTAAAGAAAAATACATATAAACTTATTTAATATTTTCTTTTGCTTTAATAAATATTTTTTGTTGTGCCTCATTTAATGAATTATCTAATTCCTCTATATTTATTTCATTTACATTACCAATTATTTGTTTTCCATATTCGGTAGGTATAAATAATTCTCCATTAAAATCTACATTTAAATAACCATTCATCATATCTAATGTTTTAATAGGTGGAATTATTTTTCTTGTATAAATATTATTATATTTTCCATTATTTATATCTTGTATAATCTGTAACACTTCAGTTTCTTCTAATTCATAAGTATCTCTAACAGCATTAGCATTTCTAAACGGAAAATATCTACCAACTCGAACAGAATTAACTTTAATTCTTTCTGCAAACATTAGAATATCTGGTAATTCACTTTTATTTTGCTTTGTCATAACGATACTTATTCTAACGTTTAGACCATGTTCTACTGCTTTTTTTGTATTGATTAATGCTTGGTTCAGAAAATCTTTTCCTCTCATCAATTTATATGTATCTGAATTAAGAGAGGGTATACTAATATCAAAACATTGTATTCGTTCTTTTAAAAATTGCCACATTTCTTCACTAATTTCGCAGGCACCACTAGTTGATAAAGAAATGTAAGGATTTTCATTATTTTCTTTATATTTGTTAATAATCAATTGTATTTTTTCTTTCAATAATGGATCTAATAAAGGTTCTCCACCTCCAATTACGATTCTCTCAGGATGAAGGCTACCTATAAAATTAATTATTTCTTGATAATTGTCTTGAATTAATGTACCATTATCGCTTGAAATACAATATGGACATGCTAACATACATTTACTAGTACTTTCATAACATATATTTTTCATATACTATATCTCCTTATAAAATTTAGTTTCGTTTTGTCAATATGTAATTGTATTTTAAATTTGTATAATTAAATTTTATCATACATTTAGGTGTTTTAAAACTTGAAACACAAATTTCGAACTTGTTATCATATAGTATTGGAAATAAAAATTGAACTTATTACTATTTTTTACCAAGAATCTATTTAACCATTAAACTACCGACAACTACAACTAAATTTCAGCACAGTTCATTCACATAATCAATTAATCTTTTTTGACCTAATTATTAAGTTTTAATCATATTCTAATGCATAAATGTTGATTATTAGACAAAATTTACTTAAGCACTTTTTAATAATTATTTTATATGATAATTATAGGAGGTGCTTTTATGTCTGAAAATTTAAGCAAGTTAATTGGTAATACACCTATGATTAAGATAAAGTATCGTTACGAGAATAGGGAAGGTTATGTCTATGCCAAATTAGAGTATTATAATTATACGGGTAGTATTAAAGACCGTCTTGCTTATTATATAATAAAAAAATCAAAGGAAGAAAAAAAATTAAAAGAAAACCAAGCAATAGTAGAAGCGACAAGTGGTAATACAGGTATTTCTTTTGCCGCTTTAGGAGCTTATTTTTCTCATCCAGTTCATATTTTTATGCCTGATTGGGTAAGTGAAGAGAGAATAAAGATAATGAGACTATACAGTGCTAATGTATATTTAGTAAGTAAGAAAGAAGGGGGATTTAAGGAAGCGATTAAAAGAAGTGAAGAATTTGCTTCTAAAATAAATGGATTTTTGCCAAGACAATTTGAAAATACATTAAATATAGAAACTCATTATTTAACTACTGCTAAAGAAATATTAGAACAAGTAAATGAAATAGATACCTTTGTTAGTGGTATAGGAACAGGTGGAACTTTAATGGGTGTTGCTAAAAGATTAAAAGAATATAATAAAAATATTAAGATTATTGCTTTAGAACCTGATAAAATGCCTCTTTTAAGTGGTGGGAAAATTACAGGTGAGCATAAGATTGAAGGAATAGGGGATGAGTTTATTCCTAAACTTGTTGACTTTAATTTAATAGATAAAGTTATTAGTATTAATGATTTAGATGCCATTAATATGAGTAGAATATTAGCAAGTAAATTAGGATTAGGAGTAGGAATTTCTTCAGGAGCAAATTTTTTAGCAAGTGTATT
>CAMMTE010000032.1:0-10785 GCA_946499755.1 uncultured Mycoplasmatota bacterium | reverse complement strand
TCTTTAGATTATCTTCATTAGTAAAAAAGTCTACAATATTCTTAGCGATAATAGGACCAATATCTGGAATCTCTACTAATTCATCATAGGTTGCCTTACTTAAATTATCCATGTTTTTATAAGTTTTGGCAAGTATTTTAGCTTTTTCTTTACCTACATTTTTAATACCTAAACCGAATAATAATCGTTCTAGGGAATTAGATTTACTGACTTCAATAGCATTTAATAGATTAGTAACAGATTTTTCACCATAACCTTCTAGTTTTGTTAAGTCATCTTTTTTAGATGATAATCTATAAATATCAGGGATAGTACTTATGAACTTAAAGTTATATAAGTCTTCCATTAATCTATCTCCTAGGCCATCTACATTCATGGCAGGACGAGAGACAAAGTGAATAAAACTTTCGATGTGTCTAGCAGGACAATTAGGATTAGGACAGTAATAGTCTACTTCTCCTTCTTTTTTTATTAGTTTTGCATCACAGATAGGACAATTAGTAATCATTTTAAATGGTATCTCTTTACCAGTTCTTCTTTCAATCTTCGCTTCTACTACTTCAGGGATAACATCTCCTGCTTTTCTAATAGAGACAGTATCATGGATCATTAAGCCTTTTTTTATTACGTAATCTTCATTATGAAGAGTCGCTCTACTTATAGTAGAGCCCATTAATTGAACGGGGTCTAAGATAGCATTAGGTGTTATTTTACCAGTTCTTCCTACCGTAAATAATATATCATTTAGTTTAGTTAATACTTCTTCGGCAGGGAATTTATAGGCAATAGCCCATCTAGGTGTTCTTGCAGTAAAACCTAGAGTTTGTTGGTCTTTAAGATTATCTACTTTTATAACAACACCATCAATATCATATGGTAGGTCTTTTCTTATTTCCCCTTTTTCATGAATATAAGCCATTACTTCATTTATATTTTTAAGTATTCTATTATTAGGGTTAGTCTTAAAGCCTAAACTCTTCATAAACTCTAAAGCTTCATGATGAGTTTTAATTCCAAAGTCTTCTGGATTTGGTAAATGGTATAAAAAGGCATCTAAATTACGTTTTGCGGCTACTTTAGAGTCTAGCTGTCTAATAGAACCTGCCGCAGCATTTCTTGGGTTTTGAAGGGGTTTCTCGCCTTTAGAGATACGTTCTTTATTAATCTTTTCTAGTGTTTTTTTACTCATATAGATTTCTCCTCTTACTTCAATATCAAGAGGTTGTTTTAACTTTAAAGGGATACTTTTAATAGTCTTAACATTATGAGTAATATCTTCTCCTACAACACCATTACCTCTAGTAGCACCTTGTACTAATATTCCTTTTTCATATTTTAAGGAAACAGATAGTCCATCTATTTTAAGTTCACATACATAATTAGAAGAAATACCACTGTTTTCAATTCTTTGTAAAAAATCTACGATTTCATCTTCATTAAAAACATCTCCTAAAGATAACATAGGAATAGTATGTTCTACTTTTTTAAACTCATCTATTACTTCTCCTCCTACTTTTTTAGTAGGGGAAGTATCAAGTACCCACTCTGGATGTAGTTTTTCAATAGTTTCAAGTTCTCTATAGTAAGCATCATACTCTTGGTCTGTTATTTTAGGGTCATCTAATACATAGTACTCATAAGAAGCATCGTTTAATATTTTTATTAGATAGTTCATTCTTTCCTTTGTAATGTTGTTTTCCACAAACTTTCCTTCTTTCTATACTTTTTTCCACAACTCTTGGGGATAAAGCCCTTCAGTAGTTAAATCTATTAAAGCTTTTTTAACAGCATCTTTATCTTCTTTATAAGTTACTCCATACCAAGTAGAGTCAGTTTTAATAGCATCAATTGTTTTGATATTCTTTCTTAAACATAAATCTAAAATATCAGGAATGCCAAATTCTAAATCTCCTAAATCCTTTTGATGAAGTGATAAAAATAAATCTAATTCATCTCCTATTATTTTAAAGATATCAGGAGAAAACAATAATAAATTCATGCTAACTGGAGTAGTTTCATCTATTTCCTTAGCAATATTAGTATTTAAGGGAGCTGCTAGTATTTTATCTTTTCTTTTAATTACTCTACTTTCTGTTATTTTTAACAACTTATTATCATAACTTACTTCACATATTCCTCTTTTAGTTTCACCATGAGGACTTAGAGTATTATTTATTTTATAAGTTATAATACCATAATGATTATAGATAATATTATCTAAATAATTATAGGCTTTTAAAAAGGCATCTCTTCCATAAAAATCATCGGCATTTATAACAGCAAAAGGGCCATCTATTTTATCTTTAGCACAGTATATAGCATAAGCAGTCCCTAATGGTTTAGTTCTTTTCTTAATAATATTTTTATATTTAGTAGGAATATAATCCATATTTTGAAAAGCATAGTCTACTTTAATAAATGGTTCTATTCTTTTTCCAATAGTTTCTTTAAAGATATCATATATTTCTTCTTTTATAATAAATACTACTTTAGTAAAGCCTGATCTAATAGCATCATAAATAGAATAGTCAATAATATATTCATCATTAGGACCCATTTTTTCTATTTGTTTTAAGCCTCCAAAACGGCTACCAATACCTGCTGCCATTATTAATAATGTTTTATCTTTTTTCATTGGTTCCTCCTTATTGCTTTTGTATATTTTTTTACTTCCTTTTTACATTCATTATTAAGTTTCAAAACAGAGCCTAGGGCAGTTTTACTTGATGTTTCCTTAATAGTTTCGAATATCCTATTTTCATTATAATCACCATAAAATATTAAAGCTTTAAGACTTGAAATAAATCTATTATCTTCTTTGTTGTAACTCATTACTAAGTAATAATCGCCAAGACTATTTTTTATATTGGACAAATTAGCCATAAAACCTAAGCCTTCATGATCTAATTCATTAAAGTCAATAACAGTATCATTTTCAGTTAAACGATATGCTCCTATTAAATCCCCTTTTGTATCTTTCTTAACAAATAATTCATATCCTGTTTTTAATTTTTCTTCCATAATTTTCTCCTTTATACTTTAGTTAAACTCTTATGGTTTTTCATTAACTTTTTAATTCCATAAGGATGCTTAAAGGCAACTGATACTAGAGAGTTAGTAACATCTACTACTTTACCTGCTCCAAAGTGTTCATGTACTACATAATCACCAACTTGATAATCGACATCTTCATCTCTAATAACATCTTCTTTACTAATATGTTTAACTTCCTCATTCTTTTTAATATTGCTGTCGATTAGACTTTCATCTATTTCACTTATAAATCTACTTGGAGGATTAATACTATCTTCTCCAAATAATACTCTTCGTCTAGCATTTAAAAGATATAGTTTTTCTTTCGCTCTAGTTATAGCGACATAGCAAAGTCTTCTTTCTTCTTCTGTTTCACTAGCACTCATTAAACAGTTACGATGAGGGAATATTCCTTCTTCTAATCCTAGAACAAAGACTATATCATATTCTAGTCCTTTAACAGAGTGAATAGTCATTAGACTTACTTTATGACGAGAGTCTTTATATTCATCTTTATCATTAACAAGACTTACTTCATATAAGAAGTCTTCTAGAGATACAAGTCCCATTCTCTCTTCAAAAGCTTTAGTAATAGATTTAAACTCTTCAAGGTTTTCTAATCTTACTTCACTTTCAATACTCTTTTCACTTTCAAGTTCAGCTTTCATACCAGTAGAGTCTAGGACTTTATCAATTAACTCTGTTAAAGTAATAGATTCTGATACTTTTTGTAAAGAGATAATCAAGTCTTTAAACTTCTCTTCTTTACCTCCATCTATCGCTTCAAAAAGACTTATACCTTCTTTATCAGCTTTTTCCGTTAAGTGTTCTATTGTTCTTAGTCCTATTCCTCTTTTAGGAGTATTAATAACTCTTAAGAAACTGACATCATCTTTAGGATTAAAGATTAATTTTAAATAGGCAAGTAAGTCTTTAATCTCTTTTCTTTGATAGAAACTAAAGCCTCCGACAATACGGTAAGGAATATTATCTTTTAATAGTTCTTCTTCAATAACACGAGACTGGGCATTAGTACGATATAGTATGGCAATATCACTAGCATCTTTGCCACTATCTAAAAGTTTCTTTATCTCCATTGCAGCATAGTGACTCTCATCTTTTTCATCATAGGCTCTATAATAGGTTATCTTATCGCCAACTCCCTTAGTAGACCAAAGATTTTTCTCTTTTCTTTTCTCATTATTTTTAATAACACAGTTTGCAGCATCTAGAATGGTCTTAGTAGAACGATAATTTTGTTCTAGTTTAATACTTAAAGCATTAGGATAATCTTTTTCAAAGTTTAAAATATTTTTATAATTGGCACCCCTAAAACCATATATCGCTTGGTCAGCATCTCCTACTACACAGATATTTTTGTATTTAGCGCTTATCATTTTAGATAATATATACTGAGCTTCATTAGTATCTTGATACTCATCTATCAATATGTATTTATAACGTTCTTGATATCTTTGTAAAACTTCAGGATGTTTTCTAAAAAGAGTTATAGGTAGTAGTAATAAATCATCAAAGTCCATGGCATTGTTCTTCTTTAGTTTATCTTCATATTTATAATAGACTTCACTTACAACATTTTCATAGTCACTTGCAATATATTTCTCATAATCTTTTGGAGAGACAAGTTCATTTTTACAATTACTTATTTTATTTCTAATGGCTTTAGGATTATAGATTTTAGGGTCATAGTTTAGACTCTTTAATATTTTCTTGACGATAGTTAGAGAGTCATCACTATCCATGATTACAAAGTTATTACTATATCCTAATTTATCATAGTTTTCTCTTAATATTTTAAGGCCAAAAGAATGGAATGTTGATATTTGAATGTACTTGGCAACACTTCCTATCATTTTATCAACACGTTCTCTCATTTCTAAAGCAGCTTTATTAGTAAAGGTTATGGCAAGTATCTCATAAGGAGATATATCTAACTCTTCTATTAGATAGGCAATTTTCGTAGTTAAGACTTTAGTCTTACCAGACCCAGCCCCTGCTAGTATTAAAAGAGGTCCTTCATTATATAAAACGGCCTTTTTTTGTTCTTCATTTAAGTTATCTAAATCTATATTACTCATATTATTACCTACTTCCTAATTCATTATATCATTATTTTAAGTAGGGGAAAAGAAAAAGAAGAACTTTACTCTTCTTTCATGTCGGCATCTAAGGCATAGAGAAAATAATTTATATTACGATAGAAGTTATCAATAGCAAGGGGTTCTATTATAAAATATAGTTTAGCATCAAGTAAATCTCTTAACATATTACTTATTAATAATCTTATTCTTCTAATAACAGCGATACTTCTTTCTGTTAAGTTCTGTTGATTTTCTGGAGATAGGGGCAGACTATTATAATCTTCTAGTAACTCTGGATAGATTTCTTTTAAAATATTATTTAATACTTCTATATAGGAAGTAGCATTTGGATCTATTAGACCTCTTAGGAATGATGTTATCTCATATGCAGTTATATTATAGCCATACTCTGTATCTAGGGCAATAATAGGGTCTTTTCTTATTCTTTCTTTTAATCTATTTAACTCTCCTATATATAGTTCTATTGTTATAATCATAAAGTTATACATCGTAGGATAGGAGTATGAAAATAGATTATTAGATGTCATCTCATCTCTTATTTCTCTTGCAAGATTTATAAACTCACTTGCAATAGATGTGGCTCTATCATTAAAAGAGGTCAAGGCTGTAATTAACTCATCATTCACTTCAAATGTATCTGTCGGAGTAAGTTTAAGTTGCATCTCTGTTATATCGGTACTAAGATTTAAATTAAAAAGTTTTTCTGTTAATCTTTCTATGGGAAGAGTATACTCTGTATAATATATTTGATAGTTCAGTCCTTTAGATGGTACTTTTCCATTAGTTAAGGTTACTATTTCTCTACCTAAATCTTGACTTTCTCTAGCTAGAAGTGCCGCTCTTCCTTTATAGAGATTGTCTCCATAAAAGGAAAGCTCAATATTAATACAAAAATCTCTTAATGTTCTTAAATAATATAAATTAGCATCTATAGACTCTTTATAGAATTCTTCTTCTGTTAACATTTTATCACCAATATATTTTATGTAAAAAAAGACTAATATTTTACATATATTAATCTTTTATACTTTGATATAATTTATTAAGTTCTGTTAGGCCACTGCTTATATTAGGCTCTTCTTTTTCCTTTTCATCTTTTAAAATTTTAGACATAATTTTATATTCTTCAAGAGTAAATCTATCATCTATATTTACATATTCTTCTTTAGGTTTAGGTTGTTGTTTTTCTTCTATTATAAGAGGTTGTTTAGTAATTTTGTATGCTTCTTTAATATCAAAATCATTAATAATATTGTAGTTAGTAAAGTTTTCAACTTCTATTATATGATGTTTATATTGATATCTTCTAATTAAATGATATATTACTAGAACAATTATCCAAAATGTAAATATTAAAGTACTAAGTTCTAGTATGCTTCTAACATCATTACTACTATATAATTCTGTTATATTAAACACATTTAGGTTTAATTTACTTATAGTTGATATAGCTAAAATAAATAGATAAGTAATAAGAGAGAATGCAGTAGAGTTTATTATTTTTAACTTTTTATCTACTTTATCATTAAAGATTGTTTTCCATAGTACAACATTAGTAATTATTAACATAAGTATATATATTACAATATTAGGAAAATAATAAGTAATAAATACTTCGTTAATTGCATAATCTACTAAGGTTAGAAAACTACTACCATATTGGATTGCTAAAAAGATAAATCCAGCTAGATAGATTAGGATATAAGCTTTTCTACTTTGTTTTCTATTAGAACCATTAGTAGTTATAAAAATTAAGGTTAGAAAAACAATTAAAGCTAATATCATTAAATATAAGTTACTTGATGTTATTACATCAAATACAGTTTGTAATTTTGTTATTAATGATAATGGACTCATTAATAAACACCCCCTTTTATTCTACTTTGTATAATTCTGCAATATAGATTGTTTGTGTACTGCTGTCATCTTTAGTACAAGTTATTAATGTAAGTGTAGTCTTATTATGATCTCTTTTAACAGCAACAGTACCTGTATTTTTCTCTTTATATATGTCTGTTATTTTATATGTATAAGTTTGCCCACTATAGGTAACAATGGCATCATCACCAATTTCAAGTTTATATAAATTTCTGAAAAAAGCTTTCCAACCAGTACCAGAGTGACCAGCGATTATTAAGTTACCATTAGTAATATCAGGTAAATTGCTACCTTTTATTATTTCTATATTAGCCTCAACAGTGTTAAGCCTTGAATCTATGTTGTAAAAACCCCTTTTAAACTTTATTTTTGGTATTTCTAAATATCCAATGTAGCTTTCAATATCAGTATATTCTTTAGGCTGTTCTTCATTAGTGGTATCTACTTCTTTAGTATTAACATCATAAATAGCTGTTTCATTATCATATATTTGCTCATTCATATAATCGTAAGCATATAATTTTTTATTACTAATGAAGTTATATAAAAGAAAGAATCCTCCTAGTGTTATAATTAGGGAACCTATTAGAGCTACCCAGCTAGGAGAGATTCTTTTTTTATTTAACTTTTTGTTTTTTGCCATTGTAGTAAACGAATCCTACTCCGGATATTAACATAATAGATCCAAATAAAGTACTTATTAGGGATGTATTGCTACCAGTAAATGGTACTTCAACTATTTCGTTATTTTCAAAGATAACTAAGGCTGTTGGGGTTTTATTACTAATTGTGAATTTGTATACTTCATCACTCTTAGTATAACCTTCTGGAGCTTTTGTTTCTTCTACTGTATAAGTTCCATCTTTTAAGCCTGTAATAGTATGTGGTTCTTCTGTTGTTACAAACTCTTCTATTACATTACCTTCACTATCTTTAACTACTAAGGTTGCTCCTGCTAGAGGTTTACCTGTGGCAGCATCTACTTTTAAGATATTGACTAATTTCTCAACTGCTTTGTTTTCAATAGTAACTTTAACATCACGGTTATTATTATCTATTGTAAAATCATAAATTTCATCTGTTTTTTCATAACCTTCTGGAGCACTTATCTCTTCTACTGTATAAGTTCCATCTTCAAGGTCATTTAAGACGTATGGCTCAGTAGTTGTAGTAAATCTTACTACTTCTTCACCTTGAGAATTTTTAACTACTAAGGTTGCTCCTGCTACTGGATCTTTAGTAACTGAGTCAATTTTTACAATAGTTGCTTTCTTTTCTACTTCTTTATTTTTAAATCTAATAGCAATGTTTCTATTAGTATCTGTGATTGTAAACTCTACTATTTGATCATTTAAAACATAACCTTCTGGAGCTTTTGTCTCTTGTAATGTATAAGTTCCGTTTGGTAAGTTTTGAATTACATAAGAGTTAGTTGTAGATGTCCAAGTAGCAATTTCTTTTCCATCACTATCTTTAAGAACAAATTCTGCTCCTGCTAGAGGTTTATTTGTATCTTCATCTATTTTAGTAATTGTTACTTTACTAGTATCAAGCGTTAAGTTAGTTTGGTCTGTTACAGTTGATGTTTCAGGATATAAAGCGGAACCAAAGACACTTTGTTTTGTTGGATCACTTGATTTATACATATATGCTTTATTGATTGAACCTGTTGCAGATACTTTTACAGTAATATTTAGACTACCAATATCAACATTATCAACAGGGATTCTTACTTTAAAGCTTTCATTAGTTGCAAATGATGTAGAAGTAGCTCCACTACTTGCATTAACTATTACAGTTCCTGCTGGAGCACCTTCTAATGATACATTATAATTTCCTGTTGTATATAGTGTTTCAACACTAATTGCCCCAGACTCATAATATGCTTTATCTTCTGTTAAGTTAAGTGTTGTATCATTGTTTATTACTTGAATAGCAGGTGTTGCATAGCTTGTTACTTGCTCAGCAGCATGTACTAAGTTTAATATATGTTGTCTTAAACCATATGGATCAGAACCATTAGTTTTAAAACTATCTGGTAAGTTATGTCCTCCCATATGAAGATCCATATACCACCAAAGAGCAGCTTGTGTTATATAGTAATCCATATCTGAATCACCAGTAATATTAACTCTTGGGTAACCATTAGATAAGATATAAGCGATTGCTGCTGGTGCTTCTCCTTCAAGAGTCATGGTAACATTATATGGAATACCAAGGTTGTAGTTACGACAATATACGTAACCTCCTAAACTACTAGTTAGTTTAGCATAACGCCAGTCATCAATATAACCAGCAAGAAGTTTTTCACTATTAGCAGTAAAACTAGATGGTGCAGTTACTTCAGCTTGCGTTGTCATTGTTGTAAAAATACTTAAAGCTGTTACTAAAACTAATAGGAAAAAAGTTTTAATTTTGTGTTTCTTCACAATATTTACTATTTTCATATTTATACCCCCAATTTGTTTTTGTGCCCATATTATAGCACATTTTTTTGAAAAATGCAAGAAAATGTTAAAGTTATTTCCTTTACAATTAATTATTCTAGTACAATTTATGCTGTTAGTAAATAGTTTTTGATGAAATATTAAAACTATATCTTGTTTGATATAGTTCTATTTTCATATTTTATGATATTTCTCGTTCTGTTTCTATTTCTATTTGATAAATCTCTGTTTCTATATTAATTATATAATAGATTCTTTCAGTATTCGTAGAATTTTTTTCATCAAGAAACTTATATTCATATTCACTTACTTTTTCAGAATATTTGAAAGTTGTATCCACAATTAAGCTTTCCAATATAGTTTGAGCTTTTGATATATTATTATCTGATGTATTTATTTTTTTACTACTTGTTTTTGGATAATTAATAGAAAAAATACATATTCCTACAATAATTAAAATTATTCCTATTGTCATTATTATAATATAATATTTTTGTTTCATAAAAACTCCTTTTTTCTATGGCCAATATATACTTGAAAAATACATTCTAGTAGATGGCCCTACATTACCAGCATTATCAACAACTCTTAATCTATAATCAATCCAAGTTGGCCAAATACCAGTCGATCCAGCTCCTTGCATAGCACAATTAGTTGACCAATTACATTTTCCTGCTCCTCCATTATGTTGCCAATAATATTGAGTGCCTCCACTTGATTTAATACCAGAGCAAATTCCATTAGTACAATTATCACTTAATGTTTTATTTTCTTCGAAATATAACGATCTATTATTAATTGTTATTCTAATTTCACAACTTGCATCTGTTGTACCGCCGCCAATATTTTTACAAGTATTAATGTGTTGAGTAACTGCAGTTGTAAATCCTATACTTGATATACGAGGTGCAAGTGGTGGTGTTTTATCTATATATACATTTACGGCACATTCTTTTGTGTTACCAGCGTTATCTTCAATTGTTATAGTATCTGTTTTAGTATCTGAGGAAAATTTTTTAGATACAGTATTATTTTTACAACCACTATTACTATCATTACATCCAACTGTTATATTTCTATCTTTGTTTGTCCAACTAGTACTTGCACCTGTTATAGTTCCACAACTTGGGGCGACTTTATCTATGTTATAACTTTGACTTTCTTTAGTACAACTGTTACCTGCATCATCATATAAAGTTACTTTAATTGTATTTTGGCCTGTTTCTGTTAAATTTACTTTTGAAGAAATATCACCTATAAAGTTATCATCTTTTTCATATGAACCATTATCTTTTTTCTATTCT
>CAMMTE010000031.1:0-10823 GCA_946499755.1 uncultured Mycoplasmatota bacterium | reverse complement strand
ATAGTTTTTAATCCATAAACTTTAATAATATTATCTTCAACTCTATTATACATTACATCTTCTTTTGTTGTTATATAACTTCTTAATTTATCTTGATATTTTTTATAATCTCTTATCGCTTTTTTATCTTCTTCTATTTCTCTAACTTCTTTATATTTATCTATTAATTGTTGTTTTTCTCTTTCTAAATCTACTATTCTTTCTTCTTGATCTTTATAATGTAATTTAATAATATTTATAGTTGCATCTATAGAAAGATATTTTTTTACAGATTCTAAATCTTTATATTTTTCTAATTTTTCTTTTAATATAATACTAATTTTACTTATTTCTATTGATAATTGTTGATTTAAAAAATCATTATCATTTAATTTTATTGTACTTTCGACTGATTTAAATTCATTCATTATCAACACCATCCTTTCCTTTTTACAGTCTCATTATTATATTGATAAAATGTTTGTTTGTAAAGGCAAAAAGATAGTTTGTTGGTATAATTTTTTAAACTTTACAGATTTTGACAAAAAGAAAAACCTAGTCATTTCTAGGTTTTATTACAACACATCTATTAGGTTCTTCTCCGATACTTTCTGTATAAACATATTTATTATTAGATAAAGTATTATGAACAATTCTTCTTTGATAAGAATTCATTCTATCCATTTTTACTTCTATTTTAGTTTCTTTTACTTCTCTTGCTAATTTTTTAGCTAAAATTTCTATATGTTTATCAGTTCTTTTTTGATAATCACTTACATCTATTAAGAATTTATAAGGAGCATCTATTTCTTTTTTTAACATTTGATTTATAACAATTGTTAAAGCTTTTAGATTTTTTCCATCTTTACCTATTAAAAGAGCATCATTAGTAGAAAATAAACGATATGTTGGAACATCATTATTCATGCTTACTTCTATTTCTACATCAAATCCCATGTCTTTTAATGTTGATTTTATTAGTCTTTTTAAATATTCTTTTACTTCCCTTTTCTCTATTACTTCTATTTCAACTTTTTTTGACAATAGAGTTTTCTTTTCCTCTTTCGTTTTTATTATTAGGTCTTCTTCTAATTCTTGAAGTTCTATTTTCGCTTTATTTAAAGCATCTTCATATGTTTTTCCAATAAACTCATGCTTTTCTACCATGCTTTTCCATCCCTTTCATTACTACTATATTTTGAACTATAGCAAAGATATTTCCAACTGACCAGTAAATACCTAAAGCTGATGGCATGAAGAATGCTGTTATAATAATAATTACACTCATCATTATTGGCATCATTTTCATTGATGGATCACTAGCAGTAGTATTTGTTGTTTTAAACATAAGAATTGTTGAGGCTCCAATTATTAGAAGAAGTATTATGTACATATAGAAGGTTGAACTTCCAAATCCTACTAATGGAGTTGTTCCTAGTTGAATTCCTAAAAAGTTTTCTTCAAAGATAGCTGGTACCCTATTTATTGCTTCTAAAAATGCTAGTAATAAAGGTAATTGAATAAATGATATTAAACAACTCGTTAAAGGATTAAAGTTATATTTCTTATATACCATCATCATTTCCTGATTTTGTTTTAACATTGATTCTTGATCTGTTTTACCTTCATATTTCTTTTGAATTCTTGCTAATTCAGGAGAAGCTTTTTTCATCATTTCACTTTGAACAGCCATTTTTCTTGTGAATGGAAATAGTATTAGTCTTATTATAATAGTTATAATAATTATACTAATTGCAAAACTTCCTACATACTTACCTAATGTTAAGATTAAGAATGCTAGTGGTTTTACAAAAATACCTGTCCAAAGTCCATCGTATTCTGTAGAAGTTGGAGTAAACTCATCACATTTTGGTAATTTTTTTAATTTAACACCATTTTCTTTATATAGTTTCCTTGTTTGTTCATTTTCTGGTTGACATAAGATATTTTCTGTTAAAGCTTGTCCTGTTTCCGGATTTTTTACAGCATTATTATCTTTATCTACTAAAGTTGTTTGGCAGCCTGTTACTAAAAATAATAACATTATTATTATAAGTACTTTCGCTTTTGTATTTCTTTTTTTCATAGTGACTCCTTATTTAATTTCATTTAATAATTTTTCTAGACTGTTTGATAATTCTTCAAAGTTCAAATTTAAACAGCTATTTCTTATTATTATAATACAATTATAGTTATTTTCATAGGTTTTTTTATAGTTTCTAAGTATTGCTCTTACTCTTCTTTTTAGTTTATTTCTGATGTGAGCCTTCCCTACTTTTTTAGGAACCGTAATTCCATATTTATTAAATTCTTCTTTATTTTTAGTAAAGAAAATGACAAAATTATAATTTTTTACTTTTTTTCCTTTTTTTATTATATTATCAAAGTCTCTACTTTCTTTTACAATATACTTCTTGTTCATTTAATCACGTCCTAAAGTTAAAAAAACACTGCAAAAACAGTGAATTTTATTTTACTAATTCTTTGCGTCCTTTCTTACGACGACTATTTAAAATATTACCTGCACTTGCTTTACGTGCGAAGAATCCATGCTTCTTTGCTCTTCTTCTTTGGTTTGGTTGATATGTTCTTTTCATAATTAACACCTCCAGACTTGAAATCTACATTATTATAATAGTTGTATTATGGCTTTGTCAAGAAAATATTTTAGCGACTTCTACCCTTGCCATTATCTTTTTCATTTTCATTATTACTATAAGTAAAAATTATTCCTTGGGTTAGATTATCATCTTTACCTAATGATTCTAAAGGTGATATATAAGTAAGTTTTATTCCAAGTTCTTCATCGAAGTTTGGATCACACAATCTTCTTTTCATTTTTTCTATCTCTTCTTTAGAAAAACTTCCTATATATGACATAGTTTTAGCTCCTTCCATTTAAAATTTTAACATAAATTAGAAATTCTTCCTATATTTATGGTTAATTTTTCTTTTTCCACAATTTCCACATGATGTGGAAAATAAATATTAACTTGTGAATTTGAAATTTGTGGAAAATGTGGAAAACTCTGTTTTCTTTTGATATTTAAGGAATTTGATTGTGGAGAAATTTGTCGAAAAATTGTGGAAAATTAAAAATTGCAAATTTCCTATTCCTTTTTCCACAAATTTAGAGTATTATAATTGTAAATTTGGAAATTCAGGTGGGAGGTGATAGGGTGAATGTCGAAATTATATGGCAAAATGTTTTGAAAGAGATAAAAGACGAACTATCATCTTTAGCTTATGATACTTGGTTTAGTGATGTTAGTTTAAATAAATTGGATGATGGGGTAGCGGTTATTGTAGTGCCTATGTCTATTCATAAAAAACATTTGTCAGATAATTATTTTGATTTAATTAAAAGTGCTTTAAATAAAGTAACTGGTACTAACTTTGATTTAGAATTTCTTTTAAAAGATGAGTTAGAGGAGATAAAAGAGAAGGAAGAGGAGAAAGTAGTACCTGTAGAAGAAGGTGTTCCTAAAGCTTTTAAAAATAAATCAAATCTAAATCCTAAATATAACTTTGAAAATTTTATTGTTGGTAATAGTAATAAGTTTGCGCAGGCTGCGGCTTTATCTGTGGCGGAAAATCCTGGAAAAATGTATAATCCTTTATTTATCTATGGAAATAGTGGGTTAGGGAAGACTCATTTAATGCATGCGATAGGTAATTATATTGTGGAAAACTCAAATAGAAGAGTTTTATATGTTACTAGTGATCAATTTAGAGATGATTTCGTTGGTATTAATAAAAAGGATGATAGTGGCACTAATTTTAGTTATATTGATTTCTTTAAAAACAAATATAGAAATATTGATGTATTAATAATTGATGATATACAGTTTTTAGGAGGAGCGACACAGACACAACAAGAGTTTTTCCACACCTTTACTAATCTTTATAATGACTCAAAACAAATAATTATATCTTCTGATAGGTCACCTAATGATTTAAAATTATTAGAAGAGCGTCTTAGAACAAGGTTTTGTTGGGGACTTACTGTTAATATTTATCCACCTGATTTCGAACTTAGAAAAGAAATATTAAGAAAGAAAATAATAGCAGGTAACTTTGAAGCAGAAATACCAGATGATGTCATTGAATATATTGCATCTAATATGGGTAGTGATGTAAGACAATTAGAGGGATCTATCACAAGACTTGTAGCATACTCCACAATAATGGGAGGTGCTAAAATAGATATAAATCTTGCTATTGAAGCTTTGAAAGACTTTATTAGTAAAGGACTTAGTGAAAAAAATGATATTACAAGAATTCAAAAAATAGTAGCAGAATATTTTCAAATATCGGTTGAAGATATAAGAAGTAAGAAAAGAAGTAGTAATATTTCTTTTCCAAGACAGATTGCTATGTATTTGTGTAGAAAACTTACAAATGAGTCTTTTCCTAAGATTGGAACAGAATTTGGGGGAAAAGATCATTCAACAGTAATGCATTCAGTTGAAAAAATAGAGCAGGAAATAAAGAATAATAGTGACTTAGCTAGTATTATTAAAAAACTAGAGAATGACTTAAAACCTTAAGTTGTTGAAAAAATTTAGTTATAAACTTTTTTTCCACAAGTTAAAATTAAAAAAATTATGATATAATATAAAGGAATTCTTAGTTTTCCACAATTTCCACTCTATAATTATAAATATATATAAGAAAGAAGGAATAAATATATGAAATTTACAATTAAAAAAGAAGTATTAATGGAAGCTTTAAATAAAGTAAGTAAAGCGATATCAAGTAGAAATGTTATTCCAGTACTTGCTGGTATTAAATTTGATTTAACAAATAAGAAATTAGTTTTAACTGCTAGTGATAATGATATTACTATTCAAACTTTTATAAATTGTGATGATGAAGAGATTATTAAAGTAAAAGAAGAAGGTAGTATTATTATTCAAGGTAAATATATTTTAGATATTGTTAAAAAATTACCTGATAAATATATTAATATAGAAGTAGTAGATGAACTTAAAATATTAATATATACTGCTAATAGTGAATTTAACTTAAATGGTATTAGTGAAAGTGAGTATCCTAATATTGATTTAGGGGAGAGTAAAAATCATATTGAACTTAATGCTAATATATTAAAAGAAATAGTTAATCAAACATCTTTTGCAACTTCTATTGACGAAAATAAAGCTATTTTAAATGGTATTAACTTTAATATAAATGCTGATATATTAGAATGTAATGCTACTGATTCTTATAGATTAGCTAGAAAGATTATAAAATTAGATAAACCTAGTAAAGAAAATCAAAATATTGTTATTCCTAGTCGTAATCTTGTAGAATTTACAAGAATTATTGAAGATAATACTGATATTGTTGAAATACATATTTTTAATAATAAAATATTATTTAAGTATCAGAATCTATTATTTCAATCTAGATTAATTAATGGAACTTACCCTAATACTTCTAATCTTTTACCTAAAGAACATTTAGTAAAATTACATTTTAATATAAATGATTTTTATGATGTTGTTGATAGAGTTAGTATTTTAACTAGTGATAAAGATAAAAATGTTGTTACATTAGAAACAGAAGGTAATGATTTAATTATGAAATCATCAAGTGCAGAAATAGGTAGAGTAGAAGAGAGAATGGTTATTTCTAAAGATCAAGATATAGATGTTAAAGTTTCATTTAGTTCTAAGTATATGATGGATGCTTTAAAGTCATTTACTACTGATACTGTAGAACTTTACTTTGTAGGAGAAATTAAGCCTATATTATTAAAAAGTGATGAAGATGATAGTTTAACACAATTAGTTTTACCTATTAGAACTTATTAAAATTAGTGAATTTTTGATAAAAAAAGTAAAAAAATTACTTTTTTTTTCGTTTTTTGACAAAAAAATACTTTTTTCGACAATATTATATAGTAGACTGATAGCAAAGCAAGTAATTGCTTTTGAAGGGGGAATTTAATTATGAAAGATTATGAAATTAATGATGAAACGCTGGCAATTGTACCTGATGATATATGGAATTCTGTTGTAGTTGAGGATAACTGTGATTATGAAGTTTCTAAAAAACCTTTAGAAATTATTGATTATAGTTGTAAATATTTTGGAAGTTCTTATCCAGGGAGAAAAGAGGGGGCTAAAGATGTTTTAAATAGTAGTTATAAATTACCTATTTTAGTAGAAGATACGAGAAATTTGGTCTTTTTTCCTACTACGAGTCCACAAGATGATGATTGTAGTTGGATTTCTTTAAAGAATATTAAAGAATATAGAAAGTATAATAATTCACAAACTGAAGTTGAATTTAGAAATGGTAAAACAATTATAGTAGATATTTCATATAATTCTTTTAATAATCAGGTAATGAGAGCGAGTAGATTAGAGTCTATTATTAGAACACGAAGAGAAAAAGCAGAAAAATTAGTTTAATCTGCTTTTTTTCTATCTATTTATGCTTAAATATGGTATAATATTCTTGCGTGTATAGGAGTACTAAAATAGGGTGTAGGTGATTATATGGTCGTTTTTTTGAGCAAATATGATAATTAGGTCCTTAAAAGTTACGAATTTTCGTAACTATGATAAATTTAATATAACTTTAGGTAGTAAAATGAATATTTTTATTGGAAATAATGCTAGTGGTAAGACTAATATATTAGAAGCAATAGCTATTTTAGGACTTACTAAATCCTTTAGAAATGGCTTAGATTGTGATGTTATTAAGTTTGGTAGGAAGAGGTCTGTTATAGAAGGTAGAGTTTTAAATAATAAACAGATTAAAGACTTGAAGATAGAGTTTTTAGAGAAAGATAAAAATATCTTTGTAAATAATAAAAAAGTTAAAAAATATGCTTCTTATATTTCTAATTTAAATATTATTATTTTTACACCTAATGATTTAGATATTATAAAGGGATCACCTAGTATTAGAAGAAATTTACTTAATATGGCATTGTCACAAATTTCTTATTCTTATTTAGTTACTTATAATGAATATAATAAAATTTTAAAGACACGTAATGAATATCTTAAAATATTATTTACTAATGGAATTGCTGATAAAGCTTATTTAGATGTTTTAACAGATAAGTTAGTAGAGAAAGCTGTTTTGATTTATAGGGAGAGATTTAAGTATTTATCTTTAATTAATAGTTATATTAGCGATATTTATAATAATATTACAGAAGATAAGAGATTATTAAAAATAGAATATAGTCCTAATATATCTATTAGTTCTTATGAAGAGGAAGAGTTAAGGAATGTTCTTATTAATACTTATAAGAAGAATTATAGAAGAGAATTAAGTGCTGGTATGACGCTATTTGGGCCTCATAGAGACGATTTTTCCTTTATTATGGATAATAATATAGATATGAAGATTTATGCGTCAGAGGGGCAGCAGAAATGCGCTGTACTTGCTTATAAACTTGCTTCTATTCCAATTTTTAAAGAAAATAATGGAACTAATCCAGTACTTCTTTTAGATGATATATTTAGTGAACTTGATTTAACAAAGAGAAATAAGCTTTTAAAATATGTAAGTCGAGATATTCAGAGTATTATAACAACTACTGATTTAAAAAATATTTCTAAGAAAACTTTAGATAGTGCAGTTATATTTAAAGTTAATGAAGGAAAAGTAGAGAGGAGTTAGAATATGGAAGAAAAAGTAGAAGGTAATTATGATTCTTCGGCTATACAAGTGCTAGAAGGATTAGAAGCTGTTAGAAAAAGACCTGGTATGTATATTGGTTCTACTAGTTCAAGAGGACTTCATCATTTAGTATGGGAAATTGTTGATAATGCAATAGATGAAGCTTTAGCAGGATATTGTACGCATATTGAAGTTACTATTAATAAAGATAATAGTATTACAGTTAAAGATGATGGAAGAGGAATACCTGTTGATATTCATCCTAAAACTCATAAAAGTACAGTAGAAACTGTTTATACAGTACTTCATGCTGGAGGTAAATTTGGGGGAGGCGGATATAAAGTATCTGGAGGACTTCATGGTGTTGGAGCTAGTGTTGTTAATGCTTTATCTGACTGGTTAGAGGTTAAAGTATATCGTGATGGTAAGATATATTACCAAAGATATCAAACAGGAGGTAAACCAGTTGAGCCTTTAAAAGTGATAGGAGAATGTGATAAAGATAGAACTGGTACAACTGTTACATTTAAGCCAGATGATCAAATATTTACGGAAACTACTGTATATGATTATGATACTTTAAAAACAAGACTTCGTGAGTTAGCTTTCTTGAATAGAGGTTTACGTATTACTTTATATGATGATAGAGAAACGCCTAGAAAAGATAGTTTTCATTATGAAGGTGGAATTAGAGAGTATGTAGAGATGCTTAATAAGAATAAAAATCCAATTCATCCTACAATTATTGATGTAACTGGAGTTATGAATGATATTTCAGTTGAAGTGGCTTTACAATATAATGAGTCATATAATGCAGCGATTTATTCATTTGTTAACAATATTACAACACCAGAAGGTGGTACTCATGAAGATGGTGTAAGACGGGCTTTAACTAGAGTTTTGAATAAATATGCTGTTAGTCATAACCTTCTAAAAGATAAAGATGATTCTTTAAGTGGTGATGATGTTAAAGAGGGTATTACAATGATTATTTCTGTAAAACATCCTAATCCACAGTTTGAAGGCCAGACTAAGACGAAACTTGGTAATAGTGAGGTTAGAGGAATAGCTGATAAAATATTTTCAGAACAATTTGAGAGATTTTTATTAGAACATCCTGATGAAGCTAAGATTATTGTAGAAAAATGTATAACAGCATCAAGGGCGCGTGTGGCTGCTAAGAAAGCAAGAGAGTTAACTCGTCGTAAGGGTGACCTAGATATGACTAATGTTTGGGGTAAACTTAATGACTGTAAGAGTAAAGATGCATCAGAATGTGAAATATTCTTAGTCGAGGGAGATTCTGCTGGTGGTTCTGCTATTAAAGGAAGAAATAGTATGACACAAGCGATACTTCCTTTACGTGGTAAGATTTTAAATGTTGAGAAAGCAAGACTTGATAGAGCTTTATCTAATGAAGAGATTAGAACTATTATTACAGCATTTGGAACAGGAATAGGGGAAGAGTTTGATATTTCTAAGCTTCGTTATAATAAGATTATTATAATGACTGATGCTGATGTTGATGGTTCTCATATTAGAGTTTTACTTTTAACATTATTTTATCGTTTCTTTAAGCCTATTATTGAAGAAGGACATGTATATGCTGCTCAACCTCCTTTATATAGAATTACTCATGGTAAGACACGTAAATATGTTTTGGATGAGGCAGAACGTGCTGAATATTTAGCAACTCTTTCTCCAAATACTAAATATGAGATAACTCGTATGAAAGGTTTAGGAGAAATGGATGCTGAAGAGTTAAATGAGACAACTATGGATATTAATAAGCGTGTTTTAAGACAGATTACAATTGATGATGCAGTTGCAGCGGATGAAGTATTTTCACAACTTATGGGTGAAGAAGTAGCACCACGTCGTGAGTTTATTGAAACAAATGCTCCTTATGCAACGTTAGATGTTTAGGAGGTAAGTGGTTATGGATAGATTAGAACAAAATAATATAGTAAAAGAAGTAAAAGACTCTTTTCTTGATTATTCAATGAGTGTTATTACAGCAAGGGCAATTCCTGATTTAAGGGATGGTTTAAAGCCTGTTCATCGTAGAATTTTATACTCTATGTATGAGTCAGGATATACACCTGATAAGCCTCATAGAAAGAGTGCTAAGACTGTCGGTGAGGTTATGGGTAATTATCATCCTCATGGTGATAGTTCTATTTACGAAGCAATGGTTAGAATGGCTCAAGATTTTTCATATCGATATATGTTAATTGATGGCCATGGTAATTTTGGTAATATTGAAGGTTATGGGGCAGCAGCAATGCGTTATACCGAATCAAGACTTTCAAAAATATCTCTTGAACTTTTAAGAAATATTAATAAAAATACAGTAGATTTTACGCCTAACTTTGATGAATCTTCAAAAGAACCTGTAGTTTTACCTTCAAGGTTTCCTAATATTTTAGTTAATGGTACTACTGGTATTGCTGTTGGTATGGCAACAAATATTCCTCCTCATAATTTGAAAGAAGTTATTGATGGTTGTGTTGCTTATATTGACAATCCTGATATTGATGTAGATGGCTTAATGCAATATATTAAGGGACCTGATTTTCCAACAGGAGCATCTATTCTTGGTAATAGTGGTATTAAAAAGGCTTATGAAACAGGTAGAGGTACTATTACTATTAGAAGTAAAGCTCAAATTGAAGAGAAAAATGGTAGACAATATATAATTATTGATGAAGTTCCATATGGTGTTAATACATCTGAGTTAAAAAACAAAGTAGCAGAACTTGTTCATAATAAGACAATTGAAGGTATTTCTGATTATCATTCTGATTTAAAGGATGGTATTAAGATTACTATTACATTGAAGAAGGATGCCAATGCTCAAGTTGTATTAAACAAACTTTATAAACATACACAGTTTCAAACTAGTTATGGAATAATTTTCTTGATGCTAGATCAAGGTGTTCCTAGAACTTTAGGATTAAAGGATATTATTGCAAAATATATTGATTTCCAAAGAGAAGTTATTATAAGAAGAACGCAATTTGATTTAGATAATGCAGAGAAACGTGTTCACATTTTAGAAGGTTTAAAGATTGCCTTAGATAACATTGATGAAGTAATTAAGTTAATTAGAGGTTCTAAGTCTGATGATGAGGCTAGAAGTGGCTTAATGAGTAAGTTTGGCTTAACTGAAATACAAGCGAATGCTATCTTAGAGA
>CAMMTE010000030.1:0-10876 GCA_946499755.1 uncultured Mycoplasmatota bacterium | reverse complement strand
AATCTAAAGTTAAGATAATAAAATTTAAAGATTTCTTCACATTCAGAAGGTTGTTTACTACATAGTGAAGATATAATTGTATTTCCTTCTTTAATTAATTCTGATGGCGAAATATTATTTTCTTTATCTTTAATTAATTTAGTTAATAAAAGGTCTAGCATTTTATATTTGAATACTAATTTACCATCTTCAGTACTTATATCTCTTGATTCTAATATTTCACTAGCATATTGCTTTCCTAACCTTAAACTTTCAAAATCATAATTAGGATACAAAATACTAAATTCAGAAAGAAGTAACATCCTATATATTTTTGCTAAATTATTTGTTTCCTTAAATTCAGAATCAATAGCAGTTGCTAATATCATACTGCCAAATAAGTGATCAGCTACACTATAATTATTTAGTTCATCAATAATTTTATTTTTTAACTCATTTGAACAAACATAAAAGTCTAATGATTTTCTTATTTCTTCTAATTTTTCCATATTATCCCCCACAAATAAGTAATTAGGTAATATTATAGCACATATTTATGTTATTTTTACAAAAAAACATAAATTTACTTAATTATAATAAGATTTATTGTCTAAATATTTTTAGTGATTAGTTTTTTATCAAATTTTACTAGTAAGAGTTTCAAATAGCCTTTGTTATTGGCTCTAATTGATAACAAAAAGAGTTTAGCTATGTACTAAGTTCTTTTTTATTATATTCCGTAGTAAACTTGGAAAAAAGATACTTTTTCTGCCTATAAAAAGCCATTACTTCTATAATATTATCAGATATATTATACCATTTTACTTGAACTTGATTTCTACAAGTTTCATATTTAGGATTATAATTAAGATTACGTGTCATAGGTTGTAATGTTAACAAAGATACGTGTAATGATGATATCTCATCTTTTAAATGCTTTCTCATAATATAGTAAACTTCTTCTTTAGTTATAAAGATAAAGTCTTCAACAACACCATATATAATAGCATCCACTTCATATTCAGACTTATTTCCTTGTAAAACAAAACGATTAACAAAAGCATTAATATATTTTTCATCATTAAAAACCTTATTAATTTCATCAATATCTTTTTGATATTTTTCTCGGTAAAGAGAACTAGATATTCGTGTTTTACCAGTACCATTTATTGTTCCATCAGCATATTGATAATACAAGAATTTTTTTATTATATCTTCACTAATACCAAGTTTTCTAAAAAACGAAACCAAAGTACCAATTGACTCAACATGAACGGAATTCTTAACACCCTTCTTGATACTAATACCTCTAACATAACCATTAATCTTAATATAAATATCTGCTTTTCTTTTAGACTTATTAACCCAACACTCTATATAGTCTTTATAATCAAGATAACCATACAATTTATTTAATAATTCTAAAAAATTAGGATAGACTCTCCCAACCTGCTTTCCATTGAGATAAGTTGCAAACTCTTCTTCATTTTCATACCCAGTATTTTTTTTATTAAAAAGCATTAATACCTCCTTTTACTAATATTATTGCAATAAAAAGATATTTTTACACTTTTATAAAAAAATGAGACAAAAAATAATTTTGTTGTCTCTATAATATTAGCTTTACACCAATTCTCTAAAAAACATATGAAAAAGATGGCTACCAAGAGCCACCTCCTCCACCTCCAGATCCTCCACCACTGCTTCCTCCTCCAGAAGAAGAACCACCTGATGAAGATGATGAAGAACTAGAAGCCATAACAGATTGTGCCGATGTCATTGTAGAACCAATAAATGTACCAAATGCTACAACACTAAAAGCATCATGTCCATCATACCAAGATGGCGCTTGCATATTTATTGTCTCAAACTTTTTAATCCATTTATCAGATACTTCCAAAACATAAGTAAATGGTAATATATCATAAAAGTAAGTTGGATTAGAGTTAACCATCGCTTCTAATTTATCTTTTTCAGCAGTCTCTAAGAAGTTTTTAAAGCCTCTTATTTTACCTAAGATTTCATTACCATATGGAGTTCTTTTTGGCATGTATTTAAAGAATAATATCATTCCTATTAAACATAATACACCAACTATAACCCCAATTAAATAAATAGGCTCACTAGTAACTGCATCCTTAATAGGCAAAGCACTAAAGAAAACAGAAGAATGAAAAATAGTAAATCCTAACCAAACTATCCTAAATAATAAAGGAACTTTTGAATAAAACCCTACTGCATAAAAAGGGAAATAAAATAAACATAAGAACAAAGTTAGGGCAACTTCACTTGGTCCAGCATATTCAAGAGTAGGAATTACAACAATAGTAAGTAATGATATAAGTATTAGTATAACAACTATTATCGACTTCCTAGAAGCTTTCTTCTCAAATATTTTATTTTTATTTTCTTTAGCATTTATATTATCTAATATTTTATTAGTCGTAACATAAAACTTATCATACAACTCATCTTTAGTAACTTCATCTCTTACTGCTGTATCTTTAAATAATCCCCCTAAGAACAATCTCTCATTAGCATCATTACCATCATAATCTTTAAGTTTAGTTATCTTAAAGCCATCTGCTTTAGAAAATAAAGACTCATCAGTATTATCAGATATCTTAATATATCCCTTATTCGCTAAATATATTAACAAAGAAACTACATCTTTACTATTCGCTTTACCTTTATATAAGAATCCCACTTCTAAACTATTAAATCCTTCAGGAGGATAAAACTCTACTGTCTCTACTACTCTATTATCACGTCCAAAGATAAACCATAATAAGAAAGATATTATTAAAGCTGCTATCGGTATAATAAACATTAAATAAATATTAGAATTTACTGCAAGTCCTGCATCCACAAAATATCCTTCAGGAAGTTCACATCTAACAGTCAAAGCCTCGCCTTTATTTAAAACTCCATCATAACTTCCTGATATTGTATTACCATTAACAGTATAATTAATACCATTATTATTAGTAGAACCTACTTCTCCTTTTGAAAAACCTAACTTACTAGCATCAAACTCTTTAGGCATCGTTATATTAAAAGTTAAATTACCTATTACTGTATCCCACTCACTACCTATAATATTGTAATATAACTCATCATAATCCTTAATAGGATCTTTCCCTAAATTATAAGTGTATTTAATTGTATATGTTTTTTCCCCAGTCAAGGTGCTACTAGCAGAACCTATCTGTATTTTATAATTACCATTTTCTCTCGATACCGAATATTCATCACTTACACTTAAATTAGTAACCTGAGTTCTATTAGTAGAAGTACTACCATCAAGTCTTACTATTTTATTACTTAAAGGAATAGTTCTAAATATACCATGTTTAGGAGTATTAAAATATGCCGTTATTGTCTCTGTTATATCAAAAGTATTATTAGAATTTACTATAATATTAACATCGTAATTATCAATAACATAATCATAAGATGCGTACATACTATTTTCACTAGGTGTATTATTACTAGAACTTACTAAATCATCATTGATATTAATAGAGAGGCTATAATACTTTATATCATCAGTACTATATTCTCCTAATATATCTAAATTAAACATCAAATTAAACTGATTAGAACCAGTTAAAGCAATATTAGAACTACCCACTTCTGTTATTAGATTATAATCTTTATCATAATAAGAAACTCTAGAACTATAAGTAATAGACCTATTAGAATTATTAACAACTTCTCCACTTAACCCAAAAGCCTTAGTAGAAGTATCTGAATAATCTTTAAATGTAATATTAGAAAAAGACAAATCTTTAACATCTAAGGTTTTAACATCACTAATATCAGTATAAGATAACTCACTACTCAAAGCCTTAGTATTTACTGGATAAATACAAACTATAGATAATACAACTATTGCCAATAATAATATTTTCTTAAATCTACTTTTCATTAACATCAACACTTTCTCTTTCACTATTCTTTACTTCAAACATTTGCTTTGATCTAAATCCAAAAATATTTGCAAAGATATTATTAGGAAACATTTCTACTTTATTATTAAAGATTCTAACTGTTCCATTATAATATTTTCTTGAATTTGCAATATCATCTTCTATTTTTACTAACTTATCACTTAAATCTTTAAAATTATCACTAGCTTTCAACTCCGGATAAGCCTCTACTAAAACCATGATTTTATCAATATCTCTAGATAGTTTTACATTTGTTTTAATTTTCTCATCACTAGACATATCATCATAAATATTACCCCTTAACTTCGTAACTTCTTCTAAAGTATCTTTCTCATATTTCGCGTAACCCTTAACTACTTCCACTAAATTAGGAACTAAATCCCATCTTTTCTTTAAATAAATATCCATAGTAGAAAAAGCTTCTTTCACTTTATTATCTAAACTAGAAAAACTATTAAATAAAACTATGGTATAAACAAGAATTATAATAATAACTCCTATAACAACATAAATCCACATAACTACCACCTCTATCTTAATTTAATTTTACCATAATTAAATTATTATGCCTACAAAAAAGAATTGTTTCTATAAATAACAATTCTCTAAACGAGTTAACAAAAGTATTAACTTATACTATCAATAAAATCATTTATATCATCATCACTTGGGTTAGTTCCAAAACGAATGCCTTCCTGCCAAGTCCCAGTTTTAGTCAAATCTTCAAGTATATCTGCACTATTTCCTATTCCAGATGATGAGGAAGTACAAAATGGAATAACCGTCTTACCAGTAAAATCATTCGCTTCTACAAAAGAGTTTACTGGCCAAGCTGCTATCCCCCACCAAATAGGATAACCAATTAAAACAGTATCATATGTATCAAAGTTAGGAACAGTAGTACTTTCAAGTTCTACATCTCTTAAAGATTCATCATCATGTTCTTTTGATACTCTTGAATTATCATCATTCCAATCTAAATCATCATCGGTATATGGATTACTGGGAACAATTTCAAATGTATCAGCATTCAAGTTTTCTGCAAGTCTTTTAGCAACTCCCCTAGTATTTCCAGTAGCAGAATAATAAACAACCAAAGTTTTACCTGTCCCACTACCAATATTATCATCAATAACATTTTCATCAGTAGTAGAGTTATTATTAATAGTATTATTATTTACATTATCACTATCATTATTACTTAAAATTGAATACCCTAAAACTGCAACAACGGCAATGATTAGTACAGCAAATAACCCATAGACTATTTTTCTATTCATTTAAACTCTCCTTTCAAAAATAAATATACAATATTAGAGTATACTATAGTCAAATGTTTTATACGCTATTCTCCAAATATTTCATAATGGCATATGCTGCCTCTCTTCCAGCACGTGAGGCAAAAGCAACTGTAGAAGTAGTACCTGCTAAATCTCCACCTGCAAATACTTTTTCTTTTGAAGTATGTCCATCTTTATCTATTAATATTCTTTCTCTTTTATCAAGCTCTAATCCTAAACTATTAACAACACTACTTTCAGGATGACTTCCTATCGCCATAACTACATAGTCACAAGATAGATAATAGTTAGTTCCTTCTATATTAACAGGAGATAATCTATCATCATCATCTTTTTTTACAAGTTCTGTCTTAATTACTTCAATTTTCTCCACCATTTTTTCTCCATAAATACCAATAATATTATTTTGAAATAAAAACTCTATGCCCTCATTCCTAGCTTCCTTAATCTCTTTTTCTTCAGCAAGAGCCTCCACTTCACTTCTCCTATAAATAACATAAACCCTACTAGCACCTTTTCTTTTTATAGTACGAGCAACATCCATAGCAACATTACCACAACCGCTTACTACAACAACCTTACCTTCATAATCAGGATGATTATTAGACTCTAATAACTCATTACCACCATACACACCCTTTAAATCTTCTCCTGGTATATTCATCTTGCTAGAAAGATTCGCTCCAAATCCTAAAAACACTGCATCATATTCTTTCTCTAGAGTCTCTAAATTAAAGTCTTTGCCAATACTTTGATTTAATTTAACATCTATACCTAACTCCAAAATCTTATCAATTACTTTTCTTAACAAAGACTTATCTAACCTAAACTCTGGTATTCCATGATATAAAAGACCGCCTAAGTAATTATGCCTTTCATAAATAGTAACATTATAACCATTACGTCTTAAAAAAGCTGCACAACTTAAACCAGCTGGACCTCCTCCTACAACTGCAACTTTCTTATTCTTTAAAGGTAAACAGCTAATAGCCCACTTATTCTTCAAAGCCATATCCCCAATAAAAGCTTCTATCTTTCCTATTTCAACAGCATTACTATCCTTAATCCTTCCTTTTACACATTTTCCTTCACACTGTTTACTCTTAGGACAAACTCTCCCGCAAACAGAAGATAAAACTGTCGTTTCCAATAATAAATTATAAGCTTCTTCATGCTTCTCTTCTTTAACTAATTTAATAAATCCTCTAATATCATTATTCAAAGGACACCCCATCTGACAAGGTTTCCTAACACACTCTAAACACTCTTTCACTTTATTCATAACATTTTCATAATCCATAACTATTATCACCATTCTATTATCTAAATATATCTTACTTTATTAGTATATAATAAAAGACTAACAAAAAGTAGTCTTTAATAACATAAGTAAATCTTTATTTAATATCAACAATAATTGGCTCATGATTAATAGAAGGTAATATTTTATCTATTACATCAGAAGTTTTTAATTTCAAATGAGACTTATTAGTACCTGTATTACAACCAAAATATTCACTAGCTAAAACACTTTTATCAAAAACTAATTGAACTCTATTATCTTTATCATTAATAAGACCCATAATAGATAAAGAACCAGGAATAGAATTTAATAAACTTAACATATCAGAACTTGAAGCAAATGATAATTTATTCTCATCAAGTAATAATGCTAATTCTTTCATATCACATCTTTTAGAAGCAGGCATAACAACTAAATAATATCTAGTTTTCTTTTGATTCCTTACTAAAAGACTTTTTCTTATCTCTACTCCTAACACTTTATCCAATTCTTCACATTCTTCCATTGTTTCCACAACATCATTAGAAACACATGAAAATTCTATATTTATTTTTTCTAACAAATCAAAAGTTTGATCTTGATTCTTATCATTACCTCTTTCTAATGGTTTATTACTAATTTCACTAATATATGCCACAGAAACACCTCTTTACAATATTTATAATGGTGTCCCTAGAAGGAATCGAACCTTCATCTAAGCCTTAGGAGGGCCTTGTTCTATCCGTTGAACTATAGAGACATTTAAAGATATATTTATTTTAACATATATCTTAATATTTGTTAAGCTATACTAGGATTTAAAAGAATCTCTAAATTACCATCAATAGTATTTACATCATCATACCACAAAGTAATTTTATAATCTTTAGTCTCTAAAGGTCTAATATTATTCTCTAAAATATACCCATCTAAAGACAAGTTCCTTTCAACAACATTACCTTCACTATCAGTTAAAATATAATTTACATAGTTATTCTTCTCATTAGTTAAATTATCAAAACTAACAACATAACTAATCTCTTCATCTCCATGATTAGTAACACTAAACTCTTTAGTTATTTTATTATTATCTAGACTAAATGAATCAAAACCATTATAACTAATATTATTATTGAATTCTACATTATAAGCCCTCAAAGACTCTCTTATTCTTACTTTATCCTTATAAGGACCAAACCAAAACCAAGTTAATAATGATACAGCAACAATAATAAATGCAATATCAATAATATATTTTCTAACTAACAAATTATTCATAACTAACCCCCTAAATTACCGCCTATTATACCACAAATTAACAAATTAAACAAGACTATCTATTAGTTTATCCAACTCATTCTTCTCTTCTTCATTAACACTACTAGCCTCAACTTCTTTATCAAACCAATCAGGCAATATCTCTTCTTTAGTATTCTTTTTAACGGTACTTTTACTCTTAGTAGTTGTATTAGCAATTTTCTTCATCTTTTTATATTCTTTTTCTGTTAATTTCATTGCTTCTTCAACAGTCTCTATATTAAGACGTTTCCATTGCCCAGCAATTGTCTCTAAATAATTACGATTAAGCTTTTGATTATTAACCTTCAAAGCATAAGAAATAAGTACATTAACAACCCCTGCACTAAGCTTTTGATCTAACATTAACTCTTCTATTAATTGTAAATCTCTCTTAGTAGGTTCTGCTCCTTTATATTTACTTCTTAAATAATCATATGGACTAGTATTTTCAAAAGTATAAACCATCTTAGCCCATTTAGAATTATCCCCAACAGGTTTCTTTAAATAATCAGGTTGGGTTTGATAAACTAAGGTAGGAAGATTACCTACATTTTCAAAAGAATAATAATTACGACAATTCTTCCTAAGTAAAGTTTTATCAACAAGACCTTTTTCATTTAAAGAAGCCCTAACAAGTCCACTCATTCTTTCAGTATCTATATTATAGACTAATGCAAGATTATTAATAAGTCTCTTCGTATCCTCATTAAAACATCTATTACTAACAAGCCCATTTGGAATAGAAGCGATTAAAAGATTAAAGTCTATCATATCATCAAGTATAATTGTTCCTTCTTCCCTTTTCTCTATATCTTCAATAACTTCAAAAGGCTTCAAAGTACTACTTTTAAACACTTCATTAAATTTACAAGAAACATCTTCATAATCAGTTAATCTAACCCTAGGTATTTTAAACATCTCTTGTCTTTTTAAATATTCTCTCTTACCAATATTATTATACAAAACTATATTAAGTATAGGATGATTAAAAAACTCATTAGCACTAATAGGAGAATATAAAAGATATACGTAATTATTAACATTACCTTTTTTTAAGTAAGTCTTTAAGAGTCCTACTGCTTCTAACTTTTCTCTTGCAATCATAATATCTTCTAAACGTAATTGCATAATACTCATCAAATGATGATGTGTTAAATCATTACTAATTCTTTTTAATTCATCAAGATCATCTATTAAAGTAAAGTAAAGACTAACAGCAGTATAACCAATAATAGGTTGATAAAGCATCGTTAAAAGACGTCTATCATCTTCTCTAATAACTGTTTTATTAACAACTACATATGTATCAGCAGGTAATATAGATATATTTCTCATAGTCTTCACTTCCTAAAAAATAGTATAAAGTATAATGAAGAAAATATCTATAAAAAAATAAAAGAGATTAGAAATTTCTAATCTCAAAACTACTTCTTCTTTTTAATTGGAACTATTTTAATAGTATAACCAATAGGTTTTAATATTTTAATTAAAGTATTAATTTGTGGAGAAGTAATAAAATTCTCTATTCTTGTAATAGTTAATCTAATAACACCAGATTTATTAGCAAGAGATTCTTGTGTTAAATGTTTATCTTTTCTTAATTTAATAAAATCTTCAACAAACTCTCTTTCTAATTCATCTACTTTAGTTTTTCTTTCTTCCATAGCTTTAATTCTATCCATAAGTTTCCCTCCCACTAATAATGTAGCATAGGATATACGGATAATCAATACTTTTTTACGAATTTTCGTAAATTTGTTGATATATCAAGCTAGATCAAGGATAAATGGATTATTTTTAGTACCATTTCCACCTGTTATAACTACATTAGATTTTAGATTTAGAGATGGTTTTATTCCGAAGGATTTTGTAGAAAAATCACTAGAACCATTACCAGCTAAATATGATGTTCTTACAAATGTCTTTTGGTTATTCAAGGTCAATAGCCAGTATGTCGTATTACCTTCTATATAAGTAAATTGTCCCGACATTAATTCGCCTATCCGTAATAATCCAATTTTTACTTCAGTAGATGTAGTATAAGTTGCCATATTTGTATCTGCATATTTTGCTAATTTATAACTTTCTCCTGCACCTACATTACCTAAATACCACGTTGTACTTTCTTCTATCATTTCATTATAACTACTATCTACATAACTATTCAAATAATCTCCATTTAAGAATGTACCTATTACATTACTAGATGAATAATAGATATCACTACTTTCACTACTAAAGGCACTTGTTATAAACATTCCAGAACTTTTTAAAGGCTCGGCACTTGTTATTTTAGTTAGTCCATCTGTTTCATGGCTTACTATTCGATATAGACTATTTTCATTATTACCAAACCTCATATACTCTCCACTATATCTACTTAAAAGTAATACACCAGATAGATTGGTGTCATTATCTCCTTCTAAGCGATATGGATTATTTTCTGTTCCATCTCCATCTATAATTTTTATATTTGATTTTAATACTATTGATGGTCTAATACCTGCAGTCCCCGTTGGCTCATATGAAGTCGTATTACCATTACCAACTTCTCGGCTATTTACTTGCCATATTTTAGTAGATGTATCTGGGGTTATTAACCACCATTGTAATTCATTATGTAAATAACCACTACTATAGATTGTTCCTGTATAACTTGTCTGGTATTCATACATATTTAACAATCCTACTGCATCTTCTACTACAGTTGTGCCATCAGGTCTTGTTATACTTCCTAAACCTCTATTATCCATTGTCGCGTCCCATACACTATCTGTTACAATGAAATTCTCATAATCCCTTAAATTCCCTAAAAAACCATCTACTGTAGTATCATTCAGCCACTCTTCCATATAACTTCCTTCAAAAGACGTATTTCCACTTGCATTATATGGAATTGCACTTATATTCCACTGGGTTACTAACTTAACTGTCTTCTCTTCATTATTTACAGACACCGCTCTCCATAATTTTCCACTATACCAGACGTAATTGTTAGGATACTGTCCGCTTTCCGGACCGCAGACGCACATCCGGCACGCCCCGAAACCCAGATCCATCAC
>CAMMTE010000029.1:0-11273 GCA_946499755.1 uncultured Mycoplasmatota bacterium | reverse complement strand
ATACGGAAATATAAAATGTGTAAAAAAAAGTGTCCTAAAACTTGACATAAGTCCACTGTTTCATTATTTTCTCTTTTTCCACCTGGAATAATACATTCTTCTTTATTATTATTTTTTCTTTCTACTAATATTTTCTTATCTTTTAAAATTATTCCTCCTACTTTATCTATCATGGGCTAATCTCCTTTCAATTTATAGCAATTATATCATAATACAAAAAGAAACTCTAATTTCTAGAGCTTCTTAATTAATAAGTCATACAAGAACCTAAGATAATAGCTAGTAAGATGTATAAAACAATTATGATTACAAAGCTATTTCTTGGTCTAGAACAGCAGCTAGTAGTTACTGTTTGATTATTTGAACAAGACATTTTTACACCTCCTTATTATATCTTAGATATAGGCACCTATAATTATAACTAGTAAGATAAATAATACTAGAACTATAGCACTGCTTGAATTACAATTACCCATAACTTAATCCTCCTTTTTTTCTAGTGTTCACATTATTTTATGGTAATTAATAAAAAAGTGTGATAAATTTGCTTTATTTATTTGCAAGTTAGTTAAGTTAATGCTATTATATTTAGTGAGTACAAGGAGGAAATTATATGAAAAAAATAGTGAAAGTAACAGCTTCAGCTTTAGCGATATGTCTACTTATAACTGGTTGTGGAAATAATACTGAGCTTAAAAATAACAATACAGTTGTTAAAACTGATGAAGGAGAAATTAAAGCTGATGAGTTATATGAGAGTCTAAGAGATAAGTATGGTATTAGTACTTTGGTTGATATGATCGATCATCAATTATTTGATGAAAAATATAAAACTGATGATGAAGAAAAAGAGACAATTAATTCTCAGATTGAACAAATGAAGAGTCAATATAACAATGATGATGAAGCTTTTCTTGCTGCTATTAAGCAATATTTAGGTGTTGAAAATGAAGATGAGTTAAGAGATATGTTATCACTTGAGTATAAGAGAAATTTAGCGATTGAAGATTATGTAAAGAATAGTATTACTGATGATGAAATACAAAAATACTATGATGATGAAGTAATTGGTGATATTAAAGTTAGACATATCTTGATTAAACCTGATACTACTGATGATATGTCTACCGAAGAAAAGACTAAAGCAGAAAATAAAGCTAAGAAGGAAGCGGAAGACTTAATTAAACAATTAGATGATGGAGCAGATTTTGCAAAACTTGCTAAAAAGTATTCTGATGATACTGGTAGTGCTAGTGATGGAGGATTAATTGATTACTTCAACAGAGATGATAATATGGATGAAGCTTTCTTAAATGCCTCAATTGATCTTGAAAAAGGTAAATATACAAAAGAGCCTGTTAAGTCTAGTTATGGTTATCATATAATTCTTAAAGTTGATCAGAAAAGTAAACCTAAATTAAAGAAAGTTAAAGATGATATTATTAAAACACTTGCAGATGATAAGTTAAACGAAGATGCATCTTTAAGATATAATGCTTTGATTGCTATTAGAGAAGAAGCTGGAATTAAGTTTAATGATGATAGTCTAAAGAAAGATTATGATGATTTAATGCAACAACTATTAGATAGTGTTAATAATAGTTCAACTGCTAGTTAAAAATAGAAAATTTAATATTTAAGAGAAGTACCTAATAAAGCGTTACTTCTCTTTTTTGACAAAATGATATTTTTATGGTATAATATGCGACACAAGAAAAGAAAGGGATGATATTGTGAGAAGAGATATAAATGAAAATGATAAAAAAAGATTAATAGCAATATGTAATAATGTTGAAAGTGATTTTAACAATTCTCCTATTCATATTGAAAGTGTTGAAGATTTCTTTATATGGAGAGATGATATTAAAATGGCAATAGAAAAGAAGTTAAAAAACACAGATAAAGAAAAAGATGATGAGTATAAAAGATGTTTACGTAATAAAATAATAGAAGATGAAATTAAAGGTAATAAATCTTTAGAATTACTTTATGATTGGTCTAAGTTTTATAGAATGATTAGTAGATCTAAAGGTAAGTTAAGATTTATTAATGATCAATATGGGATAGAAGATAATGACCATGTTATTAAAGCTACTAGTCTTTTACATAATCATTTAGTAGAACAAGGTAAAGCTAACACAAAAGATTTATTTGATATTTTTCAATTAAGAGAAATTAATCTTGGAGTTAGATATACTCTTAGAACTATAAATACTCCTTATGAATTTGAAAGAGTTATAGTTAAAGAGGATGAAACAGAATCTTGGCCTGCTCCATTATTTATTATGTTACTTGAGGCTTATGGAGTTACAGGAGAAGATTTACTTGAAGTTGGTAGAGAGTTTGAAACTTTAAGTAATAAATATTTAGAAGATATTAAAGTTAGTGATTCTATTGGTCAAGATGATGAAAAAAAATATACACATACTATAAAAGGATAGTTTTACTATCCTTTTATTCATTTGTAATATTAAAACCTAAACTGTACATCTTTTGTTTAAGTTTATATTCTAGTTCTTTACCAGAGTATTTTTTACTTAATTTATTATAATACTTTTGATATTCTTTTTTTGCAATATCATTATTTTCTTCTATAACAGTAGAGTTTAACACTTCTTTTATTATTTCTTGATGAAAACCATTATTGATTAAATCTAGCCCTAGTTTTTGTTTTAATACTTTAACACTCTTATTATGATTAGATTTTATTTTCTTAGATATTAACTTCTCTATTTTTTCTTTTTCTAAGACGTTTGTAAACTCATCTAGGGCTTCATTATAATCAAGAGAAGTTACTCCTTTTTTAATTAATTCCTGTTCTATTTTTTTTGGTCCTTTATTAGAAGTTATAATAGCATTATGAACATAACTCTTAGCATAGTTCTTATCATTAATATAACCTTGTTTTTCTAAAGTGTTGATAGCAAAGGATATACTTTCTTTACTATATTTTTTTTCAGTTAAGAGCTTTCTTATCTCTTCTTTAGTTTTAATAGTTCTTTTTAAAGTCTTTAGGGCCTCATAATAACTTTCATAGTTTTTATTATCTTTAATTATCTTATTAAGTTCATCTTCTTCTATAGTCTTAGTTATTAGTAACTCATACTTTAATATTATCTCTTCATAGAAGTCATAACTATTAAAATTATCTAAATAAATTGTATATAATCCATTAGGTCTTTTCTTAAACTTTTCTATTTTCATATTTTTCTCGTATAATCAATCTTATAGAAATATTAATCTATTTGATTGATCCCTTTCTATTTATATTTTTTGATTTATTATACTTCTAGAAGTATAATAATCTCGCACTGTGGATTTGTTTCTATTTTTTTACAGCCACTTTATGGACTGGTTCAAGGAGACTCAGACCACAGATTTTTAATTTAATTGTTAATTAGTTAGTTAACACGATAGTTTACTATTGATGTTTTATTAAGTTACGAGATTACATGATTAGAAATTCTGTGTCAAACATATCAGTGCAAAAACTAATTTAGGAGGTGCTTATTTATGATATATTATGTTGGTATTGATATATCAAAGTACAAACACGATTTCTGTATTATCTCAAATACAGGAGAAGTAATTGTAGAAAACTCATCTTTTGATAATAACAAAAAAGGATTTCAATTATTTTTAGACCAATTGAAACCCTATAATAAACAAGACGTCCAAATTGCTTTTGAAGCAACTGGACATTATTCTTTGAATTTGGAATTGTTTTTAACCAATCAAGATTATTCATTTATGAAAGTGAATCCTCTTGTTGTATACCAATTTTTAAAAGCTCGAAGCTTACGTAGAACAAAAACAGATAAAGCAGATAGTTTTACTATGGCTAATTATCTGATGTCCATTCAATACAAACCAAATTCATGTTTATTATACAACATTTACACATTAAAGTCACTATGTAGATCAAGAGAACTGTTAATTAAAGAAAGAAGTAAATTTGAAGTTTTATTAACCAACGAATTAGATAAATCTTTTCCTGAATTAAAACCTTTTTTTAACAATATGATTTCTACTACATTACTATTTATTTTAAATAAATATAAGAACGTAGAACACATTTCCTTAATGAAAGATTATGATTCAATTAGATGTATTTCTCATGGTAAGTTTACTTATGCTAAGTTTGCTCAACTTAAAGAACTTGCCAAAAACTCAGTTGGACATCATGATGAAAATACTGATTTACTTATTTCTACTTATGTCTCTATTATCAATAACTTTAATGAAAAAATTGATCCAATAAATAAACAAATTTCTACAATTATCAAAGATCTTAACCCTAGAATGTTAACCATTCCTGGGTTAGGTGAAATATCTGCGGCAATTATTTTATCTGAATATGGAGATATTTCTAATTTCTCTAGTCAAAATAAAATGCTTGCTTTTGCTGGACTTGAACCTAGTATTATTCAGTCTGGCACATTAGAACATAATGGCAAGATGGTTAAACATGGTTCTGGTCATCTTAGATATGCAATTATGAATATTGCAATGACTATCTTAAGATATTCACCTACATTTTATGACTTCTACCTTAAGAAACGCTCTGAGGGTAAATGCCATAGAGTTGCTTTATCTCATGTTTGTAAAAAACTTATTAGAGTTATTTACACTCTTGAGAAAAACAACATTGATTTCGATCCGTCTTTATTGAAATAATCAAAACATGATTTTTTCAAAATTTCACTTTTGTGAAATCTTTTTGGCATGGGTTTCTTTCCAATTTATAACAAACTATTAAAATTTATAAAATTACTATTGACTTTTAATAGTTAGTCTCCTTATTTAATTACTTTATTAAAATGATATAACTCTTTACATAAAGGCTTCTTTCTAGTACCATTATGTATTTTTACTTCTTCTAAATTAGTATAGATATTAGGTGTTTTTATTCCCATACTATTAAGTGTTTTTAAATCATATTCTTTAAAGGCTGCACATGGTAAAACTGTACCATCATATTTAATAACTAATTTAGATAAACCTGCTGTGCACTTATGAGTATCTTCTTCTTGTAAATGGATACCTACTCGTAAATTTCCTTTAAAATCATTTTTACATTTTTCATAGATTTCAAGAAACTCTCTAAATTCTTCTTCTGTTAAAGATAGTAAATCTTCATTTGTTTTACCTCTTCCTTGGGGAACAAAATTAAGAATGCTTAACTCATCAAATTCTGCAACATTAAGCATTTCAATAATATCAGTGAGTTCTTTGTAATTAATTTTTGTAGGAATGAAATGAGCATCGGTATTAAGTCCAGCACTTTTTGATTTTATCATTGATAATGTTACTAAATCAAATAAATCTTTAGTTCCCATAATTTTATCATATACATCTTTGTTCCAAGCTTCAAAGTCAAAAACAATTTTATCAAGTCCACTTTCTTTTAATAGTTTACAGTCAGATGATGATAGAGAATCAAAAGTTTTTTCATTATACCATAAGTAAATCTTCATTTGCTTTGCAATCAATATATCAAACTCTTCTTTAGACACACCTTCAGATAAATATGACTTATACTGTTTTCTTAGATTGAACTCTAATATTTCTTTATCTTCTTCTGTCATTTTAGTTCTTAGTTTTATACCACTAGTGAATAAGACTGTTTTAATATTATTTAGTTTACAATATCTAATCATTCTTAATAGTTCAGGATGTAAGAGAGGTTCTCCTCCAGATATAGATATTTCTTTTATTCCGCCTATACTAATAAAATAATCTATTACTTCTTTAAACTTTTTATAATCTATCATTCTTTTTTTATTGATAGATGAACAAGAAGAACAAAATAAACAATTATTAGGACAGGTTTCTATTATTTCAAAGCATAAATCATTTAACATTATTAATTCCCCCTCTACAGTCATTCTATCACATTAAATAGTTAATTTAAATAATAAAACACATACCAAATAGTGATATGTGTTTCTTATTAGTTTTCTTTTTCAACTACTTTTAATTTTCCCTCTAATATTTCTTCTAAAGCTCTACCAATATTTTTTTTACATTTATATTGGTTTAAGGCTAATTGATAGTGTTCATCTTTAGTCATTTCTTTACTACGTCTTGCAGCGATATGAACTAATTCATATTTAGAACTTACAATATTAAGTAATTTATCAATAGATGGATAATTCACTTGTATCACACTCCTTATTATTATCTTATAATTATAAAGAATATTTTACAAGTAAAATGACATAATTAGACATTTTTTAACATGTAAAAAGCCAAGAAGTTAATCTTGGCTAACGAAAGTTACAGCATGAACCTTGATCGATATTACAACAAACATTTTCTTCACAACAAGTATATCTAGGACAATAAGTATGTTTGAAAATGTGATGATTAACTATTCTTGTATGGATTGGACATACATGAGGTACTTGATGAACGAAGGTTCTATTTATTTGACGTTCCTGTGTTGGTTCAATGATTGGAGACCCGCTATCCATCACTTCCATATTATTTTGGCCCATTCCCATACTATTATTGTTCATATTAATATCAATATTCATATCTTGGTCAACGACATTATTATTACCATCGATAGTAGAATTCATATCGATAGCTTGATTATTAAATAACATACACTTTCCTCCTCTAGTATTAAGATATTCTTACTAGGAAAAAGTGTATAAATTATTTGCCTAAAATGGCATTTTAAAGTTACCATTTTTCATTTGTTTCATCATTTTTTTCATACTTTCAAACTGGGTTAATAATTTGTTTACTTCTGATACTGATAATCCACAACCTTTAGCAATTCTGGTTTTACGTGATGCTTTAATAATAGAAGGATTTCTTCTTTCTTCTTTAGTCATAGAAAGAATTATCGCTTCAATATGAGCCATTTGTTTAGGGGGAATATTTACATTTGTAAGTCCCATCTTTTTAGCACCTGGTATTAATTTTAAGATGTTTTCAAGTGGTCCTAGTTTCTTTATTTGTTTTAATGTACTTAAAAAGTCTTCAAGATCAAACTTACCTTGTTGCATTCTTTTAGCAGTTTTTTCAGCTTCTTTTTCATCAATAGCAGCTTCTGCTTGTTCAACTAAAGAGATAATATCTCCCATACCTAATATACGTCCAGCCATACGTTCTGGATCGAAATAGTCAAGCCCATCTAGTTTTTCACTTGTACCAATGAACTTAATAGGTACATTAGTTAAATGTCTTACGGATAGGGCAACTCCACCTTTAGTATCACCGTCTAATTTAGTTAATATTACTCCTGTTAGTTTTAACTTATCATTAAAACCTGTTATAACATTAATAGCATCTTGACCTATCATGGCATCTATTACAAGAAGTGTTTCCTGTGGTGATACTGCTTCAGTAATATTTTCTAATTCATTCATTAATTCTTCATCTATTTGAAGACGTCCTGCAGTATCGATTAGAACATAGTCATAACCATTTTCTTTAGCATAGTTAATAGCATTCTTACTTATTTCTACAGGATTAGTTTTACCTTCACTATAGACTTCAATATTTAGTTCTTTTCCTAGTTGTTTTAATTGATCTATAGCAGCAGGACGATAAACATCACAAGCGACCATTAGAGGCTTCTTACCTTTTTTCTTACGAAGGTAATTGGCAAGTTTTCCGATAGTTGTAGTTTTACCACTACCTTGAAGTCCTACTAACATAAGTATAGCAGGATTTCCTGTTGTATTAAGTGGTGCAGCATCTCCTCCTAATAATTCAGTTAGTTCATCTTTAACTATCTTAACAAATAAATCTCCTGGCTTAATACTAGTTCTAACTTCTTCTCCTAATGCCTTTTCTTTAACATTATTAACAAATTCTTTAACTACTTTATAATTAACATCGGCTTCAAGTAATGCTAGTCTTATTTCTTTCATCATATCGCCGATATTATCTTCAGTTATTTTACCATAACCTTTTATCTTATGTAGAGCATTTTGTAATCTATCTCCTAAGCTTTCAAACATCTTGACACTTCCTTTTCTTTAAATATTATAACTGATATATACTAAAAAGTAAAAAGAAAATGATTAAATATCACTTTCTTATTAATAATTAATTTTCTGGTATTTCTATATTTTCTATTCTGTCAAAATTAGAATAATTAATAGTAATAGTTGTTGTAGTAGGTATATTGTTAATATAAGTAGCATAACTTGATAAATCATAGGTTATTTTAATTACTTCATCATCTTCATTAGTTTCTAAGGAAATACTATTAACAGGCATATCTAAATCTATATTAGTATTATTAATAATATTATCTAGAGTGTTAGTAGTTATCTCATAATTATAAGAAGTATTACCTGTTTCATACTCTGTTTTAGAAATAAGAGTTGATTTTTTTATAACATTTTCAATCATGTTATCATCAGTAATATTATTAAAATGATATAAATCTGTTGTTACTTCATATTTATCGGTTAGTTTAATTAGATTAATATTATCATAGATAAAGTAATTATAAAATAAATTATTAGTTGTCATTACTCCTTCTATTCTATTATCAGCTTTATCTCCAGTAAAATTAGTTATTTCTCCATTAATATTTTCTTCTCTTGTAAAATGATAATTACCATTTTCTATTCCATCTAGTTTATAAATAGCATTGATATTGGAGTTATTATTATCAAAATTAGGTGTTTCATTATAACTTCCTCTTATCATACTTATTAGAATAACAAAAAATATGATATAGAAAAGAAAGAAAAGTAAGGCTCTTCCTCTTTTATTTTTAGATAATTCTTTAAAGAATTTTATATATTTATTTTCTTTCTTTTCTTCTTTCACTTTAATACTACTCCTAATAATTCTTCTTTATCTACACCATTTAAATAATCTTTTACTAAACATCTTTTTTTACCTTCAATAGCGATATCAGTTAATATTATTTCTTTATCACCTGTTACAACTCTAATACCATTTTTGTCAAAGCCAACAATAGTTCCTGGTTCTTTCTTAGCATAGTATCTATCACTTACTATAACATCATATACTTTCATTCTTTTACCATTTATAGTTGTATAAGCGCCAGGGGTAGGATTTAAGGCTCTAACTTTATTATCTACTTCTATATTAGTCTTAGTAAAATCAATTTTCTCATCTTCTTTAGTAATGTTATAGCCATAAGTAACGGCATTTTCATCTTGTTTAATAGGATTAATATTACCACTAATTATATTAGGTAGAGTTTCTAATAATAAGTTTTTTCCCATTTCACTTAATCTATCATGTAGAGATGCTAGAGTATCATCTTTAGTGATAGTAGTCTCATCCTGACTAATAATATCACCGGCATCCATCTTAACATCCATATACATAATGGTTATACCAGTCTTATCATAGCCATCCATAATAGCATGATGAATAGGAGCGCCTCCTCTTAGTTTAGGTAGTAGTGAAGCATGAACATTAATACATTTATATTTAGGATAGTTAAGTAACTCTTTAGGTAGTATTTGCCCATAAGCACATGTTACTATCATATCTGGTTCATATTTTAAGACACTATCATATTCATCTCTTATCTTTACTGGTTGCAATACTGGAATGTTATATAAGGCACTAGCTTTCTTAATTGGAGAAGGTGTTAATATCTGTTTTCTGCCAACTTTTTTATCTGGTTGAGTAACAACGGCAACGACGTTATAATTTTCGGCAAGTGCTTTAAAAATTGGTACTGCAAAGTCAGGTGTACCCATAAATACAATTTTAATATCTTTCATGTTAACCTCCTAATACATTTATAATTATAGTTAAAGTCATACCTAATGTTATTAAGAGAAGTCCTGTTAAGGCAACTACATTGGCATTTCCATAACTAAAAGCATTTTTATAATTAAAGTTGAATCCTTCTTTTTTGACTTTTTCTTCTTGATAAGCTTCTCTAGTAATAGGTTCTACTACTGTTTTAGGTTTATCTTTAATTATAAATTTATTATTCCTTATTTCTCTATAACTAGGCATAGTAATAACAGTTAAATCTAAAGAATTAATATTACTATATCTTTTTATAATTGGATACTTACTATCAGTAATTTTAGATACTAAGATATTTAAATCTATAGTATCGACACTATTAATAATATCATCGATATTAGATAAATAATCCTTTGCTAAATCACTTCTTTTAATAAAGGCAATACAAGGAAGGGACTCAGATAAATTAAGAGCTTTCCATCTTTTATCAAAGGTTTTAAGAATAGTTGCTTCTTCTTTAGTAGTCATATTAACATGAGAACAAAGAGATGCTAAATTACTTTTACATTTATGATAGTCTTTAAGATAAAAAGCGTCTTTATTATAGTCTTTAAGGTAATTATAATATTTACTAAGAGAAGTAATCTCAGCCATATATTCAGGGCTTCTAAAAGCATAGTAATAAGCCATAGCAGGGGAATCTGTTATATATATCGCTCTACTTTTCTCTTTTAAGTCTCTTGATATAATATTTTTATAGTTATGATTAGAAAAAATATAGTCTATTTTCTTTAAATCATTTAACTCTTTAATATCTATATCCTGGGTTAATCCTACTTCTTCTGTTTTTTCTTTAAAGATAGAAGGAAAACTATGGAAGCAGTAACCATTAACTATGTATTTATCATAGATATATTTAAGTATCTCTTTTTTATTTTCAGCTTTAGTAGTAGTTACATTTAATTTATTAGAGACTAAATCAATTAGTAAAGAGTTACCTTTAATGATTAAGTCTTCGTGATTATTATAATTATTAGTAATAGTATCTAGTTTATTTAAGAAATAATTATTATAAATATCATCATTAATTATAATTTTATATTTAATTACTATATCCATTGTTATTAATAGAGAATATCTATTATAACTATAACTTTCTCCATTAATAGAGGCATTAGATACTTTATTTTTAGTAGTTTCATTCATTAAGACATTATGAAGGATTGATAGTAAATGTTCATTTTTTAATAGTGTTTTAAAGTTCATAACTATCAACCCTTCTTTCTAGTTTAAATTATACCAAGAAAAAAGTACTTTTACAATAAAAGTACTTTATTTTTCTAGCATAAGAATAGATAATTTTTTTATTCAAGGGCTAGAGTGAATGGGTTTTGTAGGGTGCCATCTCCTCCTGTTATTATCACATTTGATTTTAGATTAAAAGCTGGTTTGATGCCATATGCATTTGAGGCAAGAAAAACAAAGGCTCCACTATTTTGTCTAATACTCCATATATACAAACCACTACCCGTTGGTGTAATATTCCAATATACTATGTTATT
>CAMMTE010000028.1:0-11593 GCA_946499755.1 uncultured Mycoplasmatota bacterium | reverse complement strand
AAAAAATGTAACATTTCTAAAAAATCTTAACACACTTTTTTGAAAAAAAATTTACTATTTTTTGACTTGGGTTTATACTTAAGGTGAAGGAGAAAATATATGAAGAGTTTTAAGAAAAGAAATAAGGTAAAAAATCAATTGAGTAATGAGAAAATTGAATTCTATGAAGAAAAGTTGTTAGGTATTAAAAATATAATTTTATCTTCATCTCCAACTAGATTAAATGACCTTGATAAATATATTTTAGACCTTGAATTAAACGATGAAGACAGGGCTAATATAATGCTATATACATCTGTTTATCTAGTAGAAAATGGTTTCTATGATAAAGCTTCTAGATATTTAAAAATCATAGAAAAAATAGAAGAGAAGCCTAATAGTGTAAAAGATAATTACAAAAAGACACAAGCTAAAATAAAGATTAGAAAAGTTGCCAATAAAAATAGAAGGTAGTAGTTATCTTCTATTTTGTATTTGCACATTATCATTAATATTAGCAATTTGGCTAGTTATAATATAAATATAATTAAAGATATCTTGATATTCTGCATAAATTAAATCAAATACTTCCATTCTATTAACTTCATCTATCATGATAAGTTTATTTTCCTTAACCTTATCTCTTATGTTAAAGTCGTCTAAAAGAGTAGTGTTAATATCATAGAAGTCTACATCTATATACCAATTATCTCTACTTTCTTCTGTTACTCTAATACCGATAGGATAAGAATAATCAGTAGATTTTAGATATTCAACTATTTCTTTACTTTCACTTTCTAGGTAAATATTAATATTATTAGAATAACTTCTTACCATATTTAAAACTAAATCAGTAAATAGAGCATTGTTTTCTTTTTGGTCTGCAAGTTCAAGTATTAAATACTTGCCTCTATTTTGAAAAACATAAAGAATTTGTCTTAATGTAACTATCTGTTGTTTTTGTACACTACTTCCAACATTAAAATATAAAAAATCTTTTAAAGTATAATCATCTATTTCATTAACTCCTTTTGTAAAAAGATTTACGATTTCATCACTTAAAGTAATAATCTCCTTGTCCTTAGTCAAATAAAGTTTAAATTTAAAGCCATCAATATATGGAGCATTAAGCCCTAAATAAATAGCATCTAACGTATTACTAGCGACATTTTTAGTAGAAGCACCACCATTTGCAATTACTTTCATAGCATCCTCCCTTTATTAAAATTTTATGTTTTATTTTCTTTTAAAATTCTAAAAAATATGCTATAATATGAGACAGAAAAAGAGGTGGTGTGTATGGCATTAAAAGATATAAAAGGTGTAGGACCTAGAGCGTTAACACTTCTTTCTAAGATAGGGATAAATACAGTAGATGATTTAGTTACGCATTATCCTTTTAGATATGAATTTTTAGTTAGAGGAAATTTAGCCGAAACAAATGATGGAGATCATATAATTATAGATGGGAAAATAGAAAGTAGTCCAATATTAGTTAGATTTAAAGCAGGGCTAAATAAGATGAACTTTAGATTAGTAACTGCTAGTGGAGTTGTGGGAGTATCAATATTTAATAGGGCTTTCTTAAAAAGTCAACTTACTGTTGGAACTACTGTTACTGTAATAGGTAAGTTTGATAAACCTAAAAATGTTATAACAGCTTCAGAAATTAAGATGGAGTCACTTTCTAATAAAGTAAAGATAGAGCCAGTTTATCATTTAACTAGTGGCTTAACTAATAAAAATATGGCTTTATATATTAATATGGCTTTACTTAGTCAAAGTAAAGAGATACATGATAGTATTCCGTTAAAGTATCAAGAGAAGTATAATTTTTCTAATAAGAGACTTGCTTTAAATATAGTACATAATCCACCTAGTAAAGAGAAGTTAAAAGAAGCGATGATAAGACTTAAGTATGAAGAGTTATTTGAGTTTATGTTTAAGATTAATTACTTAAAAGAAGAGAATAAAAAGGCAAATAGTGGAATTGAAAGGGATATAGATGAATCTAAAGTAAATGAATTTATTTCTAAGCTTCCTTATGAACTTACTAAAGACCAAGTAACTGCTGTTAACACAATTATTAAAGATTTAAAGAGTAAGAGTAGAATGAATAGATTATTACAGGGTGATGTTGGTAGTGGTAAGACTATAGTTTCTTTTATAGCAATGTATGCAAATTATTTAAGTGGTTATCAAAGTGCTTTAATGGCTCCTACTGAGATACTTGCAACACAACACTTTAGTAATTTAAAAGATATCTTTAAAGATTATAATTTAAATATGGTTTTACTTACAGGTTCAACTCCTAAAAAAGAAAAAGACTTAATTTATGAAGAGTTAAAGAACGGTGATATAGATATAATTGTAGGTACTCATGCTTTAATTCAAGATGATGTTACTTATCATAATTTAGGACTTGTAATAACAGATGAACAACATCGTTTTGGGGTTAATCAAAGAGCTAACTTGCAAAATAAAGGACAAAAGCCTGATACTTTGTATATGAGTGCAACTCCAATTCCAAGAACTTATGCATTAACTATTTATGGAGATATGGATGTTTCTACTATTAAGACAAGACCTAAGGGTAGAAAGAAGATTAAGACAGTAGTTAAGACTAATAAAGAGATTAAAGATGTTTTAGAAATGATGTATGAAGAGTTAAAACAAGGATATCAGATATATGTTATCGCTCCTTTAATAGAAGAGAGTGAAAACAGTGATTTAACTAATGTAAATGATTTGAAAGAAAAAATGACTCTTGCTTTTGGTAGTAAATATAAAATAGATTTAGTTCATGGTAAAATGGCTAGTGCTGCTAAAGAGTTAATTATGAATGAGTTTTTACAAAATAAAGTGCAGATACTAATTAGTACCACTGTTATTGAAGTTGGAGTAGATGTCCCTAATGCGACAATGATGGTAATATTTAATGCGGAAAGATTTGGGCTATCTACACTTCATCAGTTAAGGGGAAGAGTTGGAAGAAGTGAATTACAGTCTAGTTGTATCTTAATCAGTGATAATGATACGAAAAGACTTGAGATTATGGAAAATACTAATGATGGTTTTGAAATTAGTGAAGAAGATTTTAAACTTAGAGGACATGGAGATTTATTTGGAACTAAACAAAGTGGTGATATGACCTTTAAAATAGCAGATTTGAAAGCAGATTATAAAATATTGTTACAAGCAAGAGAAGATTCGCTAGAATACTTACTAGATAAAGAAACAGATGCTAATAAGTTAAGACTTATTGGAACAATTATACATAGCTAATTGTAAAATTTTTCTAAAATTTTCAAAATCAAATTGACAAGTTGGAAATTTTTAGATATGATTAATGTACATGATAAGTTTTTTGCTTATCATGGTGATATAGTCCACTATCTAAGTGTGGATTTATATTCAACCGAACCCCCTGAAGGAGCCTTATGGCTCCGCTTTTTGTTTGTGTTTAATTAAGTAGTAGTTTTATAATCTACTATTTTTATTGTCTATTTAATGATATAATTATCTAAATGACAGATAAATAAATTGTAGAAGTAAGGTGAAAATAAATGAATGATGAAATAATAAGTAAAAATGGGAAAGCTCATAAAAAATAGAATTGTTTTAGTTGGAAGCAGTTCTGTTTTTGTATGAATCAATATATTTGTATATATATTTTACATACATATAATTAAATAAATTGCATAAAATACAAAAGAAATAATACGTTTTAAGAGAAAAAAACTCCTAAAATGTTGCAAAAAAATGAAAAAATGATAAAATATAGCCAAAAGGAAGGTGTTAATTATGTTATTACAGTTTAAATTTAAAAATTATAAATGTTTTTATGAAGAGACAGTTTTAGATTTAATGGCAACTGGGGAAAAAAGACATATTGATTCTACAATTGATATCAATGGTAATAAAATTTTACCAGTTATGGAAATTAATGGTGCGAATGCTTCTGGTAAAAGTAGTATACTTGAAGCATTACATTTTATGTTTGAAATGATTAAAATGTCAACTAGAATTGATGTTAATAAAGATTTACCGGCAAATCCTTTTGCATTTAGTAATAATTCAAAAGTTGAAAATAGTGAATTTGAAATTTCTATTTCTCTTGGTGATTACGAATATAGATATGGATTTTCTATGAATAAAAATGGTTTTGATGAAGAATGGTTATATAAAAAGAAATTTTCTTCTACCACTACAGCAACACAAAAAATTATTTTTGAAAGAAATAAAAACTTGGTTAATTTTGGTAAATCTTATACTAATTATGAAAAAACTTGGAATCTTTTTAGTGATAATATTAACTTAAGTACAAATAAATTATTAATTTTAAGTAATGTAGCGATTAAAGAGGAAAAGGGAATTTTTAGAGATATTTATAATTATATTAATAAGTTTGATTTTAGAGTAGAAAGTGTTTTTCAACCCCAAACAAGTGTTAATATTTTATATCAAAATAATTTATTGTATGAAAAGTTTCAAAAAATAATTAATGAATTTGATCCTTGCTTATTAGGTATTCAAATTGATGAAGTTAATGATAGTGGAGAAAATAAAACTTATAAACTTAATGGTATACATAAAAATATTGATAATAAAAATCATATATTATTACCATTACAATATGAATCTGATGGTACTATTAAAATCTTTAATATCATGCCAACTATCTTAAATAATTTAGAAAATGGAGGGCTACTATGTATTGATGAGTTAGATGTTAAATTTCATCCGTTGTTATTTAAAAAAATTGTTAATATGTATAAAGATAAAAATATAAATAAAAATAATGCTCAATTAATTTATACAGCTCATTCAACTTTTTTATTTAATAGTGATGATTTAAGAAGAGATGAACTTTATTTAGTAGAAAAAGACAAACATGGGAAAGCTAGATTATATTCATTATCAGAATTTAGAAATTTAAGAGTAGATGCTGATTATGAAAAAAGATATTTAACTGGAAAGTTTGGTGCTATTCCATACGAAGATAAGTAGGTGAATTATGGGTAGTGATGATTTATTTAAAAAACGAAGAGCAGAAAGAAATAAAAGAAAAGAAAATATTAGAAAACAAAAATCTAGTAATTGGCTTATAGTTTGTGAAGGTAAAGAAACAGAACCTAACTATTTTGAAAAAAAATATATAGACTTCATTAAAAAAATATGGTATATTATAAGCACATAAATGATTATGTTATGCGAGTTTTGCATATAATATTAAAAAAGCAGGTGAAGCCAGCCTCAAATGGCAATTAAAAAAGTGAGTGAAGCCAGCTCTATAAATGGCAGCTAAAAAAGTGAGTGAAGCCAGCTCTATAAATGGCAGTTAAAAAAGTAGGTTAGAGAGCAAACTCTAATCTTTTAATTTTACCTTATTTTAAATTACAAGAGTTTGTAAATATAATTGTGTAATAAAAACATTTCGTGATAAAATAGAAGAAATGGAGAAGTAAAATAAAAAATTAATATTGCCTGATAAAAGTATTAAAACAGTAATTCGGAGGTGAGAAAATTGAGAATAATTGCTAAATAAGTTAGGCATAAACTTTGATTATGCCAGAAAGGAAGGCATAATGTTAGAAATAAGAAACTTAACTATATTAGTAAATGGTAGATATATAATTAAAGACTTATCTTTAACTTTAAATAAAGGAGATAAGTTAGCGATTATTGGTGAAGAAGGTAATGGTAAATCTACTTTACTTAAAACTATTCTTTCTATGTGTGATTATGGAGAGATAGAAGGAACTATTAATTTAAAAGGGAATAGAGTTGGATATTTAGAACAAGTAATTAGTGAAGATAATTTAAATAAGAAAGTATATGATTATCTATTTAATAGTGAAGAAGACTATTATAATAAAATAAGTGAGCTTTATAAGTATTTAGAACTATTTAATTTAGAAGATGAAATATTAGAACAAAGAATAATCTCTTTATCAGGTGGAGAGAAAATAAAAGTAAATATATTAAAATTATTACTAGAAGAATTTGATATTTTATTTTTAGATGAGCCTACTAATGATTTAGATATAGAAACTTTAGAGTGGTTAGAGAAATTTATTAATAGTACCTCAAAACCTATTGTTTATGTTTCTCACGATGAGAGTCTACTTTCTAATACTGCTAATATGATTTTACATTTAGAACAGATAAAAGGTAAAACAGATTGTAGATATACTCTTTTAAAGATTGATTATGATACTTATGTTTCTAAAAGACTTAGAATGATAGATAAACAAAGACAAGTAGCAAAAAATGAGAAAAGAAATTTTATTAAGAAACAAGAAAAATTAAGACAAGTTATGCAAAAAGTAGAGTATCAACAAAATACTATTTCAAGAAGTGATCCTCACGGGGCAAGATTATTAAAAAAGAAGATGCATTCTTTAAAATCACAAGAGAGGAAGTTAGATGATACTACTCTTACTGAATTACCTGATGTAGAAGAAGGTATTAATTTCTTTTTTGAAGATGTGCAAGTTCCAAAGACAAAAGTAGTTCTTAATTTAGATTTAAAAGAGTTAAAGATTGATAATAAAGTTTTATCTAGAAATATTAAATTAGAAGTAGTAGGTAATACTCATTTATGTATTGTAGGTAAAAATGGGATAGGGAAATCTACTTTAATTAAAATTATTTATGAACAGTTAAAGTTAAGAGAAGATATTAAAGTGGGTTATATGCCTCAAAACTATGATGAAGTTTTAAATAATTATGAATATGTTTTAGAATTTATCGCTCCAAGTAATTATAAAGATGATATAACTAGAGCGAGGATGTATTTAGGAAATATGAAATTTACAAGAGAAGAAATGACAGGAAAGATAAAAGATTTAAGTAATGGAACGAAAGCTAAGTTGTTTTTAATGAAATTAGTTCTTGATAAGTGTAATGTTTTGGTATTAGATGAACCTACTAGAAATGTAAGTCCTTTATCTAATCCTGTCATTAGAAAGGTTTTGAGAGAGTTTAGTGGTACAATAATAAGTGTTTCACATGATAGAAAATATATAGAAGAAGTAGTTGATAGTTTATATTTATTAACTATAGATGGTTTAAGAAAGATAGATAATGTAAAGGAGTGATTCAAGTGATTTATACTACTCATTATAAATCTCCAATTGGTGATATTTTACTCGCTTCCAAAAACAATAAATTAATAGGTTTATGGATAGAAGGACAGAAATATTATTTTTCTTGCTTAAAAGATGAAATAAAAGAAGAAGAGAAAGAAATATTAATTAAGACTAAAGAGTGGTTAGATAGATATTTTAAAGGAGAAAAACCTAGTATAAATGAACTTGATTTAAATCCTTTAGGTAGTGACTTTAGAAAAAGTGTTTGGAAGATACTTTGTGAAATACCTTATGGAGAAGTTATTACTTATAAAGATATTGCAGATACTATTGCAAAACAAAAAGGTCTTAAAAAGATGTCTAGTCAAGCGGTAGGAGGTGCAGTTAGTCATAATCCTATTTCCATAATTATACCGTGTCATAGAGTGGTAGGATCAAATGGTAGTTTAACCGGTTATGCAGGTGGTATTGATAAGAAAGTTTATTTATTAAATCATGAGAAAGTTAATATGGAAAAATTATTTATTCCAAAGAAAGGAACAGCATTATGAAAAGATGTAAGTGGTGTAATTTAGATAATCCAATATACATTAAATATCATGATGAAGAGTGGGGAGTACCTAACTTTGATGATAAATACTTATTTGAAATGTTAATATTAGAGTCATTTCAGGCAGGATTATCTTGGGAATGTGTTTTAAATAAAAGAGAGAGTTTTAGGAAAGCTTATGATAATTTTGATTTAGATAAAGTTTGTTCCTATGATGATAAGAAGATTAATGAATTATTAGATAACAAAGATATTATTAGAAATAAATTAAAAATAAAAGCTAGTATAAATAATGCTAATATTTTTAGAGATATAAATAATGAGTATGGTAGTTTTTATAATTATTTAAAAGTATTTACTAAAGATAAAATAATTTATGAAACAGATAAGACTACTAACGATTTATCAGATGCTATATCAAGTGATTTAAAGAGAAGAGGTATGAAGTTTGTAGGAAGTACCATTATTTATTCTTATTTACAAGCGATAGGTATTATTAATTCGCACGAAAAAGAATGTTCTTTTTCCAAAAGTATAAATTATTTAGAGGAGGATTAAGTTATATGGGAATAAAGAGAGTAAAATTAAATTATAAGCCAGTAGCTGCTAGAAAAACTAACGAAATTGCTTATGTAGCTGATCTTAGTGAAAGATTATATGCTATTAATAAGAGTTTAGATAGAAAAGCTGCAAGAAATAGAATGGAAACACAAAATGTAGGAGAAGATGCAAAAGATTATATCGTAAAAAACAGTGGATATACAAAGAAATTAACAAGATAAAATATATATAATAATATTTTGCATATACTATAAAGATTAATAATTTTAATAGGTAGTGATACTTATGGAAAGAATATTTTTTAATATTGAACCTAATAGTTTTGCGACATCGGCCTTTTTAATAGGTTTAATACTATCACAAAAGTTGTCTTTAGAAGAGCAGGATAGTATTGGAAACTGGTTACAATTAGTTGGTCTTACTATGCAAACATATGCTTCTCAACAAATTACAATTGATGCTAGTAAAATTGATAATAAAGATATAAGTAATGATAGCTCTGATATTGAAAAGTTAAAGAAAACTATCAAAGATATAGAAGAAGAATTAGACAAGATTTATTGTGATAAATAGTAACTTAAAGTACTATTTTTCTTTTAGGTAAAATGTTATACTTAAAGTAGGAGGGATAATTAATGAACGATGTTATTAAAAATATAGTAGAAAGAAGAAGTATAAAAAAATATAAAAGTGATATGGTTCCTGATGCTTTAGTTGATGAAGTGTTAAAAGCAGGTACTTATGCACCATCTGGTATGAATAGACAATCTCCCATAATAATTGCTATTACTAATAAAGATCTTAGAGATAAACTATCTAAATTAAATGCTAAGATTATGGGAGTAGATACTGATCCTTTTTATGGCGCACCTGTTGTTATTGTAGTGCTAGCAGATAAGTCAGTTCCTACATATATTTACGATGGTAGCCTAGTTATGGAAAATATGATGCTAGCAGCAAGTTCTTTAGGACTTGGAAGTTGTTGGATACATCGAGCAAAAGAAGAATTTGAAACGGAAGAAGGAAAAGAAATATTAAAGTCTTTAGGAATTACTGGAGACTATGAAGGAATAGGTAACTGTATATTAGGTTATCCTGATATGGAGGCGAAGGAAAAAACAAGAAAAGATAATTATATTTATAAGATAGATTAATTAATATTGGAGGTAAATATGATAATTAGAAAAGCAAAAGAGAGCGATATAAATAACAATTTACTAATTTTATATAATGAAGGATATAATATGCATTACGAAAATCGAAAAGATATTTTTAATAGTAAAAAAATAGTGGATTTGAAAAATGATTTAATAGATATGTTAAAGAATCCTGAAGAGTTCCTTTTTGTTATTGAGGAAGATAATAAGATTTTAGGCTATGCTGCATTGCGAATAAAAGATAAGGTTACTAAAACTATTTGGATTGATGAAATTATTATTGATGATAGTTATAGAAATAAAGGATATGGTAAGAAAATGATTGAACAAATAAATACATTTGCTAAAGAAAATGAATGCAAAAGAATAGAATTGAATTGTTGGTCATTTAATGAAAATGCTCTTAATTTTTATAATAAATTAGGATTTGTAGAACAAAGAGTTATTTTTGAAAAAGAAGTTAAATAATATTTTTTATATTAATATAAAACTATATATTTATTTATAAGAGAAGATTTCTTTCAAAAAAATGGTGTTACATTAAAAAGAACTGGCATATAAGCCTTATATGATTTATTCAAGTTATTGAATATAAGAGTTTTTTTTACTCAGTCATATAAGCACTGCCAGTCTTTTTTATTGATATTACTATTCTTATTTTAATAAAGATGATATAATTAAGTTAAGTTTTAAAGAATCTGTATTATATAAAAAGATAATACATAGGAGAAGTTATGGTAGAAAAAATACAATATGAGGATGATAAATTAAAAATATGTGCACCAGACAGTTTACAGTTTATTGTAGATGATATTGTCAGTTATTTTTATAAACAATGTGAGAAAGTATTTAAATTTTATCATTTAAAAAGTTATAGTAAATATCAAATTAATTTGTTTGATGATATAGATAAGTTTAGAAGTTTTGTTATAAACGATTTAAGAAATGGGAACAATACATTACCTGATTATGCAGTTGGCACTTATGATAAAGGTATGTGTAATCAATTAGTTGAATTAAGAAAAGATAAGCATGGTGTATATGCTCTAAAAGATAATAAAAATGAATATTTCTGATAAAGTTTATATAAGAAGAATATCTACTCCGATTCACGAACTTATTCATATTATCTATCTTAATAATTGTGCCCATGGAAATTCTAAATTAAGAGCTGTTTGGTTTGATGAAGGACTGGCTCAAAATTTATCAGGAGAATATGATTATTTAGAACAATACTTTAATGAATTTGTTAAGTTTTATAATAAAGTAAAAAAGGAAACAAAATATATTCCAGAATTAAAAGGAATAAAACACGGAAATGATTTTAGAAATGATAATTATAATCTATATAAATTATCTTATCTTGCTGTAAGATATCTTTTTCAAACTATGACACAAGATGAGATATATAATATTGTTATGGATTATAATAAAACAAATGAAATAGGTAAGAATATAATGACTGATATGTTTAAATATTTTGATAATTATATAAATAATGATGTTAGTAATAATTAATATTAATTTGAAAGTGGGATTATGATGGATAAGTATTTAGAAATAAAAAAATTATTTGAACAGAATGAAGATAAAGAAAATGCTATAGCAATGGCAAAATATATGAGAAACTTATTTGAGTTTTATGGTATTTCTACTCCAAAAAGAAAGAAAATATATAAAAATTTTGTTAAAGATGAAAAGAAAGGTAAAAAAGTTGACTGGGATTTTCTTGATAAATGTTACGAAGATTCCCATAGAGAATTTCAATATTTAGTATCTGATTATTTAATTGCAATGAATAACTTTTTAACTTATGATGATATCCCTAAAATAGAAAAGTATATAAAAACAAAACAGTGGTGGGATACAATTGATTTTTTAGATAGAGTTATTGATGAGATAGGACTAAGAGATAGTAGAGTTGATGATTTAATGCTAGAATGGTCTTGTGATAATGACTTTTGGGTAAGAAGAATAGCGATAGATTATCAATTATGTAGAAAAGATAAAACTAATACCATACTATTAGAAAAAATATTAGTTAATAATTTTGGTAGTGATGAATTCTTTATTAATAAAGCGATAGGTTGGGCTTTAAGAGATTATTCTAAAACTAATCCTGAATGGGTAAGAGAGTTTATAAATAAATATAAAGATAAAATGAGTAGTTTAAGTGTGAGGGAAGCAAGTAAATATATTTAATAAATAGTAATTTGAAAGTGAGTTGTTGAGATGGAAATATTAGAATATGG
>CAMMTE010000027.1:0-11596 GCA_946499755.1 uncultured Mycoplasmatota bacterium | reverse complement strand
AAGTCCTTGATAACCTTGTTCACACTCACGAACTGTTTTCTTAAAAGCATAATCTTCCGCTTCTTCTGTATACTCTTTTCCCTTAATATCTAAATACTCTTTATAATACATATCATAACTTTTCTTAGCATACTTCTTTAAGACACTATCAATTTCAGGTAAAGTAAAGCCCCCATACTGCATAGCCGTTGTATTAATAGTAACATCCCCTATTACATTAAAAGCCGTTTGTAAAGTTTTAGGTTTTGTATACCAAATATTACTCATAAGAAAACCATCTTTTAAGACATTACCAATATCAAACAAACAACAATTCATCGTATCAAGTCTTGCACTCATATCATGAATATAAATATAACCATCTTTACAAGCTTCTATTTCTGAAGGAGTTAAGAAAAACTTCTTATATAGTTCTTTATTAAGACTATTATAGATTAAACAACGTTGAAAAGTAACTAAAGTACTATCAGTATTAGAACAGTCTTTATCACCTACACTAGTAATATACTGTGCTTTCTTATAAACTTTACTTAATATTTGATCTAAATCTTTTTTATAATCACGATATTCTCTATAACTCTTTGCAACCAAAGGATTAACATCTTCAAGTGCTACTTCTAAAAGGCTATGTAACTGTTCTACAGTAGGATTACTTGTCTGTGTACTTAAAAGTTTCACTAATTTATTAATTATCTCTTCCATAGCCTCATCAGTTAAATCCACCATAACTCTCTCGGCACTGTTTATAACATCTTCCCTAACTTTTTCTAAATCTAATTTTTCTAAGTTTCCATTGCTTTTTACAATCATTATGTCTTTCTTCATCTTACTACCTCTCCTATCCTACAAAAGCTATTCTACTCTAAAAAAGAAAAAACTTATTGTTGCATTTGCAACAATAATAAAAATTTGTTAAAATTAATTTAATGAGGTGATACAAAATGACGAAAACATTAGATGAAATAAGGATTTATAAATTTAAAAAAAATTTGTCAAACTGTGTCAATGTTAAGAGTAAAGTATTTTACAACAAAGAACTAATACTTAGTTATTCTCCCATCAAAAAAAAGATAGGCTTTATTACTAAAGGGAAAGCGAATATCGTAAAGATGGACAAAGAAGGAAACACTACTATTATGAGAGATTTAAAAGAAAATGATATTTTCTCTAATCTATTCTTTCAAGACACAGAAGATGAAATATATATTATTAGTAATGAAGAAACAGAAGTAATTTTTATAGATTATTATAATATTATAAAAAATTGTAAAAGTAATTGTCCTTTTCATAACAGTATAGTTTTAACTTTATTTGATTTATTAATAGAAGATAATAAACAACAAAATGAAAAGATTGAACTACTATCAAAAAGAACAGTAGAAGAAAAGATATTATTTTTTTTAAAACAAAGAATGAATGAAAATAATATTTTTAAAGTTACAACATCTTACAAGGCCATCTCTGAATATTTATTTGTAGATAGATCAAATTTAATGAGAGAATTAAAAAAAATGGAAAAAAAAGGATTAATAAAAAAAAGAGATAAAATAATAAAAATTATCTCCTAAGACCACTTTCTCCTTCTTTATAAGTTCTAAGATTATCAATACGTTCTAAATCATTATAGATCTGTTTCTCAGCATAAAATCTCTTACCATCAACAGTACTTAAATAATTAACACAAATATCTTTATTTATAACCTTACCTAAACTATCATAAGAAATAATATCTGCTTCTAACTGATTACGATAAGGGACACTAAATCTAACTAAAAATGCCCCTTCTCCACCTTTTTGTATCATGTCTTTATTAAAATAATAATCTCCTATATGGATATTATTACAATCACTATCATTTGTAACAGTTCTCGTATTACTAATAATCTTTTTATCATCATAAACAAAATTTAATTCTAAAGGTTTTATAACAGTAGGAATATGACCATAACAAGTCTTCCCTTCTAAAGTTCTATCAGATATAGTTAAATTATCATAATTATCTCTAAAAACTCCACCCATACTAATAGATCCTACTTTTATTTCTTTAATATAATCTTGATAATAAGTAATATTAATCTCACCAAAATTAGATTTAACATAATTAACTAATTCTTTATATATTGAAGGATTAATATCATCTTTACTTAACCCAGTTATAAAATTAATTAAAAACTCACTTATCTCTTTTATATCTTCATCTTTAAAACTTGCCATTCTCCTATTAATAGAACCACAAAAAGAAGAAAGTTTTTTCTTCTTTTCTTCATCTAATAATGGCATATAAGGTAATGTTTGCTTTAACATAATATCACTGCCTTTCTATTCACTCTTACTAAGAACAACTTTAGTTGTATGTTCTTTTCCATCTCTTATAAAAGTAATCTCTATTGTATCACCAACTGAGTATTTATACAACTCATATCTTAAATAAGCAGAATCACTAACAGCGATATCATTAATTTTTGTAATAATATCTCCTTCCGCTAAATCAGAATTAGCAGCGCCACTTCCTTCTTGTATTCCTGCAACCACAACACCTTCATCTATATCATTAGGAATATTAAAGTTATATCTATAACTATTTTTAGCATCACTAACATTAATCATAGAAACACCAAGTAAAGGCCATTCTATCTCTTCTCCTTTTTCTAATGTTTCTATCTTACTATTAATATATTCTATTGGAATAGCAAATCCCATACCTTCTACTTCTGTTTGTACTAACTTCATAGAAATAACTCCAATTACTTCTCCATTAGCATTCATTAAAGGTCCACCACTATTTCCTGGATTAATCGCAGCATCTGTTTGTAATACTTTCATAACCCAATCACTACTACTAGTATTATCTGTACTAACACTAACTAATCTATCTTTACCTGCTAAATGACCTGTCGCCACACTACCTCTATATTCATAGCCTAATGGATTACCTATAGTAAATACTAAATCTCCTAATTTAGAGTTTTCACTATTTCCAAGTGTAAGTGCTACTAACCCATCAACATTCTTAATCCTAACAACTGCAATATCAACATAAGAGTCTCCTCCTAATACTTCACCTTCTACTTCTTCATCTTTAGAAGTAATTAAAGTAATTTTATCAGCATTATCCACAACATGTTGATTAGTCATAACATAAGCATAATCCCCTTCTATTTTATAAACAAAACCTGTACCAGTTGAAGCTACTTCATCATTTTGATAATTTCTAATCATCAAAACCCCATCATAAACTTTCTCAACTGATTCACTAATACCAGACTCATCAACAACCACTTTTGTACAATTAGCAGCACTACAAGTAGTACCAGTAGATGATGTAGTATTACTACTACCAAAGAAATTATCACCACCAATAACTACAAAAGTTAAAACACCACCTATTAAAAATGACACAATTATTAAAATAGCCTCTTTAATTCTTTCTTTCTTCATCTGTATCGCTCCTTTCAATATTAGATAAATTCATATAATTACTAGGAAATCCCATTCTATCAAGTATTTTATCTATTTTAATACTATGTAAATTATACTCAAGATTTTCTTTTTCTTTATCTATCTCTAAACACATATCTTTAAACTCTTCATAAGAGAGCATTCTCTTCATTATTATAAGTAAAGCAAACAAATCATTAGTACCTTTAACATATTCTCCTTCTTCATTCTTGTCTATATTTAACAACTGATGATAAATAGTCCCTTTAATCTTTTTTTGAGTTCTATTTTCATATAATATATCTTCATGAGCACATAAATTACGATAATTAGATAATATTGGTAAATATGTACTAAATTCATCTAAAGAAATATTATAAATATCAGAAATCTTAACTTGATCATCATATTTCATAATAGAAAACAATTCTCCAACTATACCAAATGACAGCACTTTAACCAAAATCCATAACGGTACATATCCATAATTAGAAAGATAATGGGCTGTCGCTGTATGTTTACTACCATTAACTCTGATTTGTCTTTTCATTTTCCTAATTAAATCACTTACTTGCTTCTGCTTACTTTTATCATTAGTAAAGTTCTTAGCCTTCAAATAAGTTCTCTCTTTATAACCATATTTCTTAGATAATTGATATGAAATAATAGATTTTAAGTTATTTTCTATAACTAGCAAGTACTTAAAGAAAACATTTCTAATACCTCTATCAAATAAGAAAAGACTATACATCTCTTCAAAAGTAACTCCTTCTAAAAAATGCTTATCAGTAGCACTTCTCATAAAAGGATATCTATAACCTGATATAAAGAAATAGTTCTCTCTTAAAAGTATTCTCTTAGCATAATCTTCATCATTTATAGTCATACCTTTATATTTAAGTATTTCTATTTGTTCTTCTAAATTTTTAAACTGTTTATCTATCATATTCCCACCTAGAATAGATTATATCATAAAAATTATGTAAAAAATATGAAATGTTTATGAAAAATTATGTTATACTTAATTTCAGTAGAAAGGATTGAGAAAAAATGCCTGCAACTATAACACATGCTTACTTTGCAAATGACTTATATGATGTATTACCAATTGGTCTAAAAAAGTTATTAATGGATGATAAACAAAAGCTAAGAATGTTCGCTCAAAGTACAGATCCTTTAATATTTTACAATCTTTTAAAAAGAAAAGATAAAAAAATAAGAGATTTTCAAGGATACTTTCATACTAATAAAACAGGAGAATTTCTAATAAATTTAATAAATTATATAAAGTATAATAATTATTATAAAAACAGTGAAATAATGGCTTTTCTATATGGTTTTATTTCCCATTATATTTTAGATTCTAAACTTCATCCCTTTATAATATATAAAACAGGTATTTTTAAAGAAGATGACCCTAATACTTACAAGTATCGAAATAAACATGAATATATGGAAAACTTTTTAGATAATTATATGATAAAACAAAAAGAAGGAATTAATCCTCATAAGTTTAAGTTTTATGATTTTTGGTATAGTAAAGATAATTTTTCTAAAGAATTAATTGAAGTAATAGATTATGCTTTTAAAGAAACATATGGCATAGAAAACTTTTCTAAATATTACATTAAGTCATTAAATGATATGTATAAATCTCTAAAATACTTAAGATATGATAAATATGGTATAAAAATGTTTATATATAAGTCAGTTGATAAATTTACTAATCCTAAAACTTTTAAACTACAAGGAATATCTTATCATACAGATTTAAAAGATAAAAATAATTATTTAAATGCTAATCATACTACATGGATTCATCCTACTACAAAACGCGAAAAGCATAATGAATCTTTTATAGAATTATATCGTATCGCTTTAGATGAAACCTTAAATATGATTAAAGAAATAAATAAATATTTAAAAGATCAAAAAAAAGTCAATTTAAAAAAATTAATAAAAAATAATTCATATCTAACAGGAAAAGATTGTAAGAATAAAAATAATTTAAAATATTTTGAATAAAATTAAACTTAACATATCACTATATTAATAGGTGATATTATGTTAGAAAAGTATAAGATTGTTAAAAATAATAATGAAGAAATATTATATTTATTTTTAAATGTTAATTATGAATTTGCAAATGAATTTACTGATAATAATTTAAAGAAGAAAGCAAATAATTATTTAAAAAGTTATAATATAGATTTTAAAGGTAATAAAATTGTCTTTGTTCTTAATGGTATTACTACAAAAGCGATTGATTTAAATAATTATGAATTTTTTAGTAATGATAGATTAATATCTTTAAATAATAATGATAAACTAACAATGAAAGAATTATTATTATCTTTATTATTTGCAAATATTTCTATAACTTTAAGAAAAGAAACATTAAAATCTATATGTGTTTTATATCGAGGAGAAATTATTAGAAATTTACTTGATAATAAATTAGAATTAGATAAGATGTCTTTATCTTATCATAATTATAATTATTTTAAATTAACTTATCCTGAAACATATAAAAGTTATTATACTTTATTTAGTGATGTAATAAATGAAACAGAAGGAGAATATTTAATATATGATAATAAACCTATAAAATGTTTTACTCACTTAGTTAGTAATGGTTATACAGAAGAAGATAAGAATTATCCTTATACAATAAAAAAAGAAAGTTTATGGGATTTAGCATATCCAAATTATTTACAAAGAAAAAGTTATAGTATCGAAGAATTTAAGAAAAGATTAAATTTAACTAATGATAATTATCATCTAAAAATAACTAGTCTTACTAATTCTAATAGAATAAAAGAATTAAACTTAGGAGAAAGAAAAATAGATGCTAGAAGTCTAGCAGTGTATTTAGATTTGCCTTCAACTGATATTACAATAATAATTAAGAAAGATTATTTAACATTTATAACAAGAGGAATAGGTAGTGGCCTAGGTCTAAGTATTATAGGAGCAGATAACCTTGCCGAATTAGGTTATAACTATAAACAGATATTAAATTATTACTTTAAAGATGTATCATTAATTGTGAAAAAATAAATTTGCATAAATGTAATACTTATGATATGATGTATATGTAAGAAAAATTTTCATACAATATTAAAAGGAACACTTAATATTCCCATGTTGAGTGGACCTCCAAATTTTTATATTATGGATTAGCCCCTAATTCAACAGTTGTGAGTTAGGTGGCTTTTATTTATATCGCTAAAAATAATAACTTTATAAGTAAAAGGATAATTATGATTAAAGAGACTATTAAAAAATCTTTTCTATTCATAATATCAATCTCCTTTCTAGGAGATAACCACCCAACTATTAAATGTTCCTACATATAGAGTATCATATTAATTTCTATATATCAAGAAAAAAATGTAATAAATTAGTTACGAATTTTCGTAATCTTTTTATTTATTCAAAAACACTATTCATAAGCTCTTCTATAGTCTTTTTTCTCTCTTTAGTTTTATCTTTATTAATAGTTATAGTAACAACATCACCTTCTTTAACATTAGGAACTAATTCTATTGGTAAATTACACATCTTACCTTTATCTATTTCCACAACTGCATAATCTCCTTCAATTCTATCCACGATTACATCCATTAATCAGTCACCTCTAAACTATAACTAGCACTATCCTTTCCATCACTAATTTTAACTTCATAAGTACCAGGCTTAACATTACTACTAACTTTAAAAGTCCAACTAACATTACCTTCACTATCACTAGTTTTATCTTCAAGACCACTTGCTTTACTAGCCCCACTAGAATAGATTACATCAATATCGTAAGTAGTATTAGGAAGTCCTTTTATACTAACAGTAGCATTACTTCCCTTGCTAACTGGAGAGTCTAAACTAACAAGACTAATATTATTAGTAGTACTAGGACTACTATCACTACTAGACTCTTTATCACCCTTACAAGTAACATCTACTCCATCACTATCACAAACGATATTACCATCTAAATCAGTTCTAAGCACTTTCGCACCCACACTTTCATATCTATCTATAATAGACTGATAAGGATGATTATAAGAGTTATCCTCTCCTACCATAATAATAGCATACTCTGGACTTACCTTTTTAACAAACTCAACACTTGATGATGAATCACTTCCATGATGTCCTACTTTAATAACATCTGCATCTACATCACTAGTTATTTCATCTTCACTTAAAGTTTCAGCATCTCCCATAAATAAGAAAGTATTACCTAAATATGTTAATTTTAAAACAGCAGAATAATTATTTAAATTACTATAGTTATCACTATTAGGAGCGATAAACTCTAATTTTAGATTATCTTCTGAAAGTACAACTACTCCACTCTTAGCAGTCTTAACTTTAAGACCTTTATTACTAATCGTAGTAAGTAAATCTTCAAAAGTCTTACTATTAGAACTAACTTTAGGCATATAAATAGACCCCACATCAAAAGTATTAATAACTTCTTCTAATCCCCCAATATGGTCAGTATGAGGATGAGTTCCTACTACATAATCTATCTTTTTTATACCCAAATTATTAAGATAATTAATAACATTATCAGCTTCATAAGCTTCTCCTGCATCAATTAACATAGTTTCCTTATTAGGAAGTTGTATAAATATAGAATCTCCTTGCCCCACATCAATATAATTAACTCTTAAAGTATCTCCATTAAAAGTAGAAACACTAGTCTTATCATCGCTTTCTACAAATGGATTAGCACATCCAACTACTAATAAACATAAACATATTAACAATACTATTCTTATCTTCTTCATAATCTACCTCTATCAAAAATATATCATATGTATCTTAAAATGTAAATTATTTTGACAAATTTGGAGTACAACTCCAAAAAATACAAAATTATGTCTTTATCTCTTTAAAGTAATTCTCTACCCCTTTAGTAATAGAATTAGCAAGTTTTTTTTGATAACTTTCTTTTTGTAATAAATATCTTTCATTAGAATTAGATATAAAACCACACTCTATTAAAACCCCAGGTACTCTTGTATTAGAATAAAGATATAAATTAGTCTTAATAACCTTTCTATCCGTATTTAAATCATTTTTAAACTCTTCCATAATAGCTTCTGCTAACACTAAGTTATTAGGATTAATGGGATGATATAAAACTTCTGCCCCGCTAACACTACTATAGTAATGATAATTAATATGAATAGATAAATATAAATCACTTTTATTCTCTTGTATCTTTAATATTCGCCTATATAAATCCCCTCGTTTTTTAGCACTATCCCAACGACTTGATAAATCACTATCATCATTTCTTATCATATAAACAGTTGCCCCTTTTTCCTCCAACACTTTCTTTAACACTTTAGATATTTCTAAATTAAGATCTTTCTCATAAAGATTACCATAACTAGTACCAGAGTCCCTACCCCCATGACCAGCATCAATTGTTATCACTTTTCCAGTTAAGGTCTTTTTAGGCTTTATTTTAGCATCAACAAACTGTAAAGACATAAGTAAAACTATAAACATGATTAAAAAAAGAACTTTATATTTTCTTATCATTATAAACACCCATTAAATTATATGTTTTAAAAAAAAGAAGATACTTATAATAAGCATCTCAAAATTACATCTATATTTTACTCTTCTAATAAGAAATCAATAATATTTTTATGAATAATTCCATTCTGTGAAAAATCAAATTTATCCATTGTTATTACATATTTAGGATAATTATCTTGAATATTATTAAAAACGCTAAATTCTCTTGTTACAACATTCTCATCTGCTAATATATATGCTACTTGGACATATATTTTTTTCCCATCTTTCAAACAAATAAAATCAATCTCTCCCTTATCAAATGTTCCTACTTTTACATCATATCCTCTATAAACTAATTCATTATATACAATATTTTCTAAATAAGCACCTAGTTGTTCTTTTTTACTTATATTTTTTACTTGTCCTAAACCTAAATCTGTTAAATGATATTTATATTTTCCATTTAATATTCTCTTACCTCTAACATCATATCTATCAACTTTATTTATTAAATAAGCTTTACACATATATTCCAAATAATTATATATAGTATCCTTTGCAACATTTCTATCATTTTCTTTAAAGTATTTTACTAAGTTTTCTACTGAAATAGTCTGTGATGGTGTTGTCATTACATATTCTGCTATTCTATTAAACAAATCAATATCATTTATTTTAAATCTCCTAATAATATCTTTCATAACTATTGAATCATATAAATCTGATAAATATGTTCTTATTTGCTTTTCATCATCAAATCTAAATCTTTGAGGCATACCTCCCCAAATTAAATAATTTCTAAATAAAGAATCATATTCATTTTCTTTAGCATCTTTTAAATGACATACTTCTTTAAAAGTAAAAGGTAACATCTTAAAACTTACATATCTTCCTGATAAATAAGTTGCTAATTCTCCTGATAATAATTTACTATTTGAACCAGTTATAAATATTGACACATCCATTGTTGCTTTAAATGAATTAATTACTTTCTCCCATTTATCTACATTTTGTATTTCATCAAAAAACAAATAATATTTTTTATTATCAATAATTCTATCTTTAACATACTTATTCAAATCTTTATAATTTTCAATAAATTCATACTCAACATTTTCAAAATTTATATAAATTATATGTTCCTCATCAGTTCTATCTTTTATTTCCTCAATAATTTGTTCTAACAAAACAGACTTTCCACATCTTCTAATACCAGTAATTACTTTTATAAGATCTTCATCATAAAAAGGTCTTATATCCTGTAAATATTTTTCTCTTTTTACCATCATAGACATTCATTCCTTTCTGCTTTAATTATATTAAAAAAAGACCATTTTGTCAATTTTGTCGTTTATAGACGACAAAATATTTATTTTTTACATTTTTGTCGCCTTAAATATAATGTTATTTTTTCTTAAGTAATTACCTACTTTCATGAGCCCACTACTATTAACACTCTTTGCATAACCTACAACTAGAGGTGTTATAATGTTAGATTCATTTAATGATTTATCCCCAGTTTTACAAGCATTTCTTGCCTGCATCTTTACTTGGAGTATAACAGCTTTAGGAGCAAGTATAGTTTTCTTTTTTAAGAAAGTAAATAAAACTCTAATGGATGCTCTTTTAGGATTTGCGGCCGGTGTAATGATAGCTGCTAGTTTCTTTAGTTTAATATCCCCTGCTCTTGAAATGGCCGAAGAATTAAAAATGACTAGTTGGATAGTTATATCACTAGGTTTCTTATCAGGTGGAGTATTGCTGTTTATTGGTGATAAAGTCTATGATTATTTAGATAGAAAGAGAAAGGATGAAAATAGTAGTAAAGCTAAAAGATGTTTTATGTTAATATCATCAATTACATTACATAATATCCCAGAAGGTATGGCTGTAGGAGTTGCCTTTGGTTCTCTCGCTTACTCTCTAACAGGAGCAACATTAAGCAGTGCCTTAGCCCTTGCCCTTGGAATAGGACTTCAAAACTTTCCAGAAGGTAGTGCCGTTTCTCTTCCATTAAGACGTGAAGGATACACAAGAGGTAAAGCCTTCTTCTATGGACAACTATCAGGAATAGTCGAACCAATCGCTGCCGTTATAGGAGCACTTCTAGTCTTAAAGATTCAATTAATACTACCATTCTTACTAGCTTTTGCAGCAGGAGCCATGATTTACGTAGTTGTAGAAGAATTAATTCCAGAAAGTCAAACCAATAAGAAAAAAGACCTTATGGCCTTATTCACAATTCTAGGATTTATGGTAATGATGATACTAGATGTCGCCCTAGGTTAAGAGTCATTTGACTCTTTTTAATTTACTCTAAATATAACTTTTGTCCAGCCTTTAACTCTATCGCATAAATATCATCACTCTTACAAGTAAATATTAGTTTAGGTTTAACTACCATGGCACTTGTATCTGTATTAGTAGTATCACTATTATCTGCGTTATTTATATCAGTATCAGTAGACTCTTCTTTAACTGGTTCTTCTACAATAGGAGTATCATCTTCTATAGGTTTGTCTTCAACTGGAGTATCTGGGGCAACCACCTCTGGTTCAATTCTCTTAAATGTATAACCATAACTATTTAAAACCGTAATACTATCATCTATCCATAA
>CAMMTE010000026.1:0-11790 GCA_946499755.1 uncultured Mycoplasmatota bacterium | reverse complement strand
GTAAGCATTTAAAGTATTAAGTAATTAATAAAAAGTGGAATTGGAAACTTACGAATACTAGTTGACAGGGTCCTAAAAAAATGATATAGTACAAGTGATTGGTACTTAGGAAACTTTCGAAGCCCTAAGTCGTTTTATTTTAAGGACGTGATTTAGTGAAACAATATAAAAGTTCAGAAGAATTATTAGATTATATAATTTCTAAAGGAGTTACTGTTACTAATAAAGGTTATGCTTTAGATAAAATTAAAAAGTATTCTTATTATTCTATTGTGAATACATATAAAGATGTGTTTAAAGATTTGGATAATAATTATAAGAAAAATGTAACTTTTGAAGAAATATATTCATTATATGAATTTGATAAAAATATTCGTTCTATTTTTTTAACTTATATTTTAGAAATAGAAACAGTTATAAAATCTTTACTGGCTGAGCTTTTATCGTCAAAATATAGTATTGATAATTATTTGTTAGAAAGTAATTTTGATACTAATATTAATCCTAAAATAATACAAGAAAATATTGATAAAATAAATGAAGAAATAAATAAGCAAAATGGCAAACACGAAGCTATTACTCATTATATTAATAAATATAGTTTTGTACCACCTTTTGTTTTAATTAAAATTTTAACATGGGGAGAATTAAGCCGTTTATATAGTATGTTAAAACAAACAGATAGACAAACTATTAGTAAGGAATTTAAAGTACCTGATAATTTTTTAAAACAAGTAATGAAAAATATTACCATGATTAGGAATATATGTGCCCATAACGATAGAATGTTTTCCTTTCATAGTAAGTTTTTAATTACTTTTAAAATTATAGATAGTAATTATAATAATAAAGATAATTCAACTAATATTTATATGATTATGAAATCTATGCAACGTTTATTAGATAAAGATAAAAGTGATGAGTTTGAAAGATTCATAAATTTAGAAATCGAAAAGTTAAAAAATAATATTAAATCTGTTGATATTAATTTAATTTTATATTTAATGGGATTCTTTAATGAATAAAATTAATTATATTGAATAGAATATTAATGATTGGTACTTAGAAAACTTTTGAAGCTCTAAGTCGTCAGACCTCTATACAAGTGTGTAGAGGTTTTTGAATATTGCTTATGTCTTTTTGTTACTGTTACAATATTAGACTATTATATAAATCTCCAAAAGAAACAGTAGAAGAATTATTAAAGTATAAATATTATAATAGGAAGATTCCTATGTGTTTACTTCCTAATATAGTTGTATTTTAAATCGGTGGAATTCCGCCTAATTAAAAAATTATTAAAAGTAATAGCTTAATTAGTATAATTACATTAAGTTTTGTGGTAAAGGAGAATTTATATGAATATTATTAGAATTAGTGTTATTCCTATTCAAGAAAACTCTAAATTAACTAGTAACTGATAAATAAATATGATAAAGTTAATATATAAGAAGTTTGGAGTGATAATATATGGATAATTATGAAAAAAAAGTTAATAAAAATGTTAAAAGAAACGAGACCTTTCTTTTAGAGTTTGAAAAATATTTAAAAGAAAAAGGATTAGGTGATAAGACAATAAGGAAACATTTATATAATATGGAGTTTTTTCTTAATACTTATTTAAATTACTATGAACCTACTAAAATGGAAGATGGTCCGGATAAAGTATTTGAATTTTTGAGTGATTGGTTTATTAGAAAATGTATGTGGTCTAGTAAATCATCTATCAAAGAATATGCTACTAGTATTAAGAAGTTTTATAAATGTATGAATGAGAATAATCATATTAGTAGTGAAATATATGAGGATTTATGTGAAGAGATAAAAGAAAATATGGATTATTTTTTTGAATTGATGGATGATTATGATAATGGTAATTTTGTTTACCCATTTTAGGAGGATGTTATGGAATTTATTATCAAAGAAGGAAATAGTAATGATATAGAAAAGGTTATTGAAGTTTGTAAAACAATTTATGAAAACTTGGAACATAAAGAATGGTATTCTATTGATTTAATGGAATATGATAAGATATTAAAGAAACTAGAAGATAATGCTATTATTGTTAAAGCTTTATATAAAGATACTTTAGCAGGCTTTCTAATAGCAGTGCGACATATTAATCCTAATAGTGAACTTGCAGAAGAAATACCTAAAGATGAATTATCTTTATCTATTGAAATGGATAATGCTGGAGTATTACCAAAATATCGAGGAAATCATTTGCAGGAGAGTTTAATTTTAAAAGCAGAGTCTATAATAAAAGAAAGGAATGCTAGTATAAAATACTCTTATGCAACTGTTCATCCTGATAATTTAGCAAGTCTTAAAACATTAGAAAAGACAGGGTATAAAAAATATAAAGAGAAGTTAATGTATGGTGGTAAAATAAGATATATAATGAGAAAGGAATTAGCATGAGTTATATAAAAGACTTAAGAAAGTATGTAGGGCATAATCCAATTTTAACTGCAGGAGTTTTATTATTTGTTTTTAATGATAAAGATGAAGTGTTAATGCAACTTCGAACTGATTATAATCAGTATGGTTTTCCAGGTGGAGCGATGGAATTAGGAGAAAGCTTTGAAGAAGTGGCAAGACGGGAATTAAAAGAAGAGACAAATTTAGATATTATTGATTTAGAGATGGTAAAAGTATTATCAGGAAAAGATACTTATAGAGAGTATCCTAATGGAGATAAGTTATATGATATTACTGCTATCTTTGTAGTAAAAAAGTACAGTGGTAAGTTAAGAGTAAATGATAATGAAAGTAAAAAGTTGGAGTGGTTTAATGTAGGTAATTTACCATCTAATATGACAAAACATACTAAAAACTATCTTGAAAAGTATGGTGATATATTAGGTGATGCTTTAAAGATATATAAAGGAGAATAAACAATGATAGATTTACATATGCATACAACTTATTCTGATGGAACAGATACAGTTAAAGAACTACTAAAGAAAGCGGAAGACTTAGATTTAGAGGTTATTTCTATTACAGACCATAATACTTGTAAATCCTATTTTGAAATGGAAGAGTTTAATGTAAAAGAAATATATAAAGGAACTATTATAGTAGGCTGTGAGTTTACTACTAGTTTTGATAATAGATTAATAGAAGTGTTAGGATATGGTTTTGATTATAAAAAGGTTAATAAATATTTAGAAGAATTTTATAAAGATGAGTTGGTTAGTAAAAGAACTAATATTCTTTATAATAGATTACTTGATAGAATAAAAGAACTAGGTTTAGAGTTTCATCTTGAAAGAGTAAGAGATAAGAAGTTTACAAATGAGTTCTTTGAACGTGGTATATATGAAGAATTAGTTAAATATGATAATAATAAAGAAAAACTAAAAGAAGATGTTTGGGCATCTTTTAGTAATTTCTATAGAAAAGGATTAACTAATCCTAAAAGTAAATTGTTTATAAATCATGTTGAGTTTAAACCTTCTATTAAAGAAATAGTTAATCTTATTCATAAAAATGGAGGTATTGCCTTTTTAGCGCATCCTTATCAATATAAATTTACTGATACAGAAAAGTTTTTAGATAAAATTTATGATGAAGTAGCTTTTGATGGAATAGAGTGTTTTTATACAACTTTTAGTAAAGAACAAACTAATTATTTAGTTAATTTTGCAAAGGAGAGAAACCTCTTGATATCAGGTGGAAGTGATTATCATGGTACTAATAAAGAAAATCATAATCTAGGTGTAGGTAGAGGTAATCTTAAGATAAGTAAAGATATTATAAATAACTATAAAATAGGGAAATATTACCAGTAGTTTTTTATTCACTATGTATTGAATTTTCAAATATTTTATGATACTATTAATATGTCAAAGAAATTTGCATAAAATAAAAAAGTAGGAACACTTAATATTGACGTGTTGAGTGAGCCTTTAGTATTATTGTTAGGCTACCTAATCAACAGATGTTAGTTAGGTAGTTTTCCTTTATATTAATACTATGAATAGTAAGAATAGTAAAAGGAAGATAATCATTACTAAAGAAAAAATTAGAAAATCTTTCTTGTTCATTAATATCACCTCCCTCTATTATGAAAGAGGCTCTACCCAACTATTAAATGTTCCTAGATATATAGTAACATATTATATATCTTATAACAATTAAAAATACAAAGTTTTTACTGGTAATTTTTGCCACTTTATAGGAGATTATTATAAGTTAAAATTATAGATGTTGATATTTAGATTTACCTATGATAGACTAAAAAAAGAAATGAGGAGTAATTATGAAGTTAGTAATAGAAAATCTAAGTAAAAACTTTGATAAAAAGTGCGTACTTAAAAATATTAATTTTACATTTGAAAGTGGTAAGATTTATGGATTATTAGGAAGAAATGGAGCAGGGAAGACTACTTTCTTTAACTGCTTAAATGAAGATTTAAAATGTGATAGTGGAGAGTTTTATTTAAGTGATGGTAAAAGTAATAAAAAAATAGAAAGTAGTGATATAGGTTACGTTCTATCAACTTCTGTTGTTCCTGAATTCTTAACAGGAAGAGAGTTTTTAAAATACTTTATAGATATTAATAAAGATAATATTAAAGATTTAAAAACTATAGATGAGTATTTTGATATAGTTAAGATAGATATGGAAGATAGAGATAAATTAATGAAAGATTATTCTCATGGTATGAAGAATAAAATGCAGATGTTAATCTATTTAATTGCAAGTCCAAACATTTTATTACTTGATGAGCCTTTAACATCATTTGATGTTGTAGTAGCAGAAGAGATGAAAGAGTTATTAAAGAAAATGAAGAAGGATAGAATTCTTATCTTTTCTACCCATATTATGGAACTTGCTCTAGATTTATGTGATGAGATAGTAGTATTAAACAAAGGTGAACTTTTAGAAATAAAAAGAGATGAATTAACAGATAAAGAATTAAAGAATAAGATAATTAACGTTTTAAAAGGTGAAGAAGATGCTTAATAACTTTTTAATATCTTTAAGAGTAAAAAATGCTTATACTGTTAATCAGATTATTTATGGTTTTAGTAAACTACCTTTAATAGGTAAGTTAATACCTACTAAGTTTTATGGCTTTAAGAGTTTTAAAGTAATTAGTTTTATAATTTTTATTATAAGAGAATTAATTAGGACTTTTGGATATAAACTACTTTATATTTATATATTCTTATTATTACCATTAACTCTTTATAAAAGCTATGATGTTAGTTATATAATACATATCTATATCTTTCTAGCTTTAATTGGTTCTTTTGCTAATACAGAGATATTTAATCCCACAAGAGATAAATATTATTTAATCGTCTTAATGAAAATGAAGGCAAAAGACTATATTGTTCCTAACTTTATTTATTTCTTAGAAAGTATATTTGTAGGACAATTAGTATCATTGATTCTCTTATTCTTTAATGTTATTACATGGTGTCAAGCCTTAATGTTAGTAGTATTTACATTATGTGTTAAATCAATTGCTATTGCCTTTTATTTCTATCGTATGAAAAAGAGTAGTATCATTATAAATGAGAATAAACCTAAATCATGGGCTTTATATTTTTTCTTAATAATATCTCTTTTATTAATAGGATATTTATTACCATACTTTAATCTAGTTATGCCAGTTAATGTTTTCTATATATTTTTTGTTATTACCTTAATATTTGGAATTATTTCTTTTAGAAAAGTATTAACTTATAATAATTATCAATATCTATGTAAAGAATTATTAAAGCATGATAATATCTTTGTTGTTAATACATCTAATAATAGGGAACAATTAACGAAAACGAGTAGGGAACAGATTACTCTTGATAAAGGTATAACTAGTGATAAGAGTGGCTTTTCCTATTTCCATGATTTATTTGTAAAAAGACATAGGAAACTCTTAATCGATAGTGCTAAAAAGATGACTGTTATTATCTTGGTAATAGGAATAATCTTAGGAATACTTATTTTCTTTGTTCCTGTCTTAAAACAAGGTATCAATACATTTGCTTTATTACTACTACCATATATGTTATTTATAATGTACTTTATTAACACTGGTAAAAATATTACCAATGCTATTTTTATGAACTGTGACCATTCGATGTTGTTTTATAGATTTTATAGAGAACCTAAAATAGTTTTATCTTTATTTAGAGAAAGATTAAAAACAGTAATAGTCATTAACTTATTACCAACAGTGGTTCTTGCTCTAGTTCTTGCCATACTTTTATTCTTAAGTGGAGGAACTTCTAATCCTTTAAACTATATAATTATAATATTATCAATTATCTCAATGTCTATATTCTTTTCTATTCATAACTTAGTCTTATATTATTTATTACAACCTTATAATATTGGAATGGAAATGAAAAGTACAACTTATACAATTGCAAGTATAATAACTTATTGGGTTTGTTACTATATTTCAAAAATAGAAGTATCAACCTTTATCTTTGGAATTATCATGATAATATTTGTCATACTTTATTCTGTAATATCGCTATTCTTAATATATAACTATGCTCCTAAAACTTTTAAATTAAAGAATTAAAAAGATGCTCATATTTCTTAAAGCATCTTTTTAGTTTTCTGATAACTTTTATCTACTAAAGGTAAAGATTCATTTAAGTTATGTGTTTTATTAATATCTATTTTTCCGTTTTCATTAACAGGAGCCTCTATAGTAAGAGGAGTAAACTCACCAGTTTCAGTATTAAAGTATTTAGTTTCTCCATCTTTAATTATTTGAATATAGTTACCTAAAGGATAAACTTTACAGTCATAGGCATCTAATATAACTTGTCCTCCGTTTCTTTCAATGATTTTTTTAAAATGGGATAACCCATAATCATCGACAACATGTTTTGAAATACAAAGATAATCATTAATAATAAAATAACTAAACTCTGTATGTGATGGACTTATATTATATTTTTTATAATTATTATTTTTTATAATAATGTTTAATTCTTCATCAAAGAAATCCATTGTTTCACTATCAAAGTTAACTCCATAACCGTAGGGAAGGGATAAATGAAAATACATATAATCATAAGAGACATCTTTTAGTAAGCCTGTTTCCATATTAAGAAATTGTTTTCTTTTATCACTTTCTATATAAAATAGGCATTCTTTTTTACTATCAATACTATAAACTTTTTCTCCATTTATTTTTCTTTTGAAATTAAACTCACTATCATAAAAATAATAATCTTGTTTTTCATCTTCTATTTTTTCTCTACCTATATAAGTAGTAGGTATCCACCATGGATATGGCTCTATTCTAACATGAGAGATAGTCTTTCCATTTTTTAAATTAACAAAAAGGTGTTTATTAGTATCTTGATAGGAAATACAAAATTTTAATGTGTTGTTAGTAAGCTCATAATCTACAACGTTATTTAAATCATTTACTTCAATACTGTTAATTAACTCTAAATCTAAATCATATATTTCTATTAATTCATTTTTAACTAATACTATTTTTTCATCATAATATATGGGCTTAGTAAGTAATTTGTCATTAGACTCTACTGTTTTTTCTATGATATTGCCTTCGTCATTTAAGTTAATAATCCTTATTTTATCATTATTATCAATAACTAAATAATTACCACTATAATTAATCCATCCTGTAATGTCCTTTAATAATTCTTTTCCATTAGCATTAAGAATAACTCTTTTTCTATCTTTAAACTTTTTTTCAAAACTATTATCTTTTTCTCTAAAAACATATAAATTATTTTCTAGAGAATGTTCAAATTCATAATCAGTAGGGATACTTAAATATTCTTTTGTCTCAATATTATAGATAGCATCATCTCCAGCACCTATTTTCATAATTACTTTTAGACATTTTTCGTCTTCTTTATTAATATCATAAGCTTTAAAATCTTTAAAAACTATTGTCTTAGTTTCAATATTAATTAAATGTAAAGTATTATCTTTAATTACTACAGCATAGTCTATATTATTCATAGTAATAACTTTATGAAAAGAACTATAGCAGGAAATATCATATATTTTTTTATCCTTTACTAATAGTTTTTGCTCGTTATCTAAATATACAAAAGTATAATCATCACTTCTATATATATCTTTAATATTTATTCTTTTGTAATTACATAATTCATGTTCCATATGTAAAGCTCTCCTTTTTCACTTATTATATCTAATTATTATAAATAGTACAATTAGAATCATATTTCTATTGACATTAACATATATTTACTGTATAACTGTATTAAGCAAGTAATACAAAAGAGGTGATAATTATAAGTTATGTTTTTGATAATGATAAACCCATCTATTTACAACTAGAAGAGATAATTAAAAAAGAGATATTTAAAGGAGAGTTACTTCCAAGTAGTAAAATACCATCTGTTCGTGACTTTGCCTTAAAATATCAAGTAAATCCTAATACAATGCAGAAAGCTTTACAAGGATTAGAAGAAGAGGGATTTATTTATACAGTTAGAACTAGTGGTAAATATGTTACAGATGATAGGGAGTTTATCTTAAAAGAAAAAAGATTAGTTGCTAAAACTCTATATCAAGATTTTATTAATAATTTAAAATCTTTAGGGTATAGTGATACTGATATTAAGAAAATATTAAAGGAGAGTGAAATTTAATGGCTTTATTAGAAGTTAGTCATATAACTAAAAGTTATGGTAATAACAAAGTCTTAGATGATGTTACTTTTAGTATTCCTAAAGGTAAGATTGTGGGGCTTTTAGGACCAAATGGAAGTGGCAAGACGACCCTTATTAAATTAATAAATGATTTATTAAAAGAAGATTCTGGTACTATTAAAGTAAATGGCCTAGACCTAGGAGTTGAAACTAAAAAGATAATCTCTTACTTGCCTGATAAAAACTACCTAAATAATAATATGACAGTATTAGAGTTACTTAATTATTTTAAAGACTTTTATGAAGACTTTAGAATAGATAAAGCGAAAGAGTTAATAGGTAAGTTAGACCTTGATTTAAATCAAAAACTAAAGACAATGTCTAAAGGTACTAAAGAAAAAGTTCAGTTAATCCTTGTTATGAGTAGGAAAGCGAAACTTTATATTTTAGATGAACCTATTGGAGGGATTGACCCTGCGGCTAGAGACTATATCATTAATACAATATTAACTAATTTTAGTGATGATGCTTCACTACTTATTTCAACTCACTTAATTAGTGATTTAGAGAAAGTATTAGATGAAGTAATATTCTTAAAAAATGGTAAAGTGGTAAGAAGTGGTAGTACAGATGAGATTAGGAAAGAGACAAAATTATCTATTAATGATTTATTTAGGGAGGAATTTAAATGTTAGGTAAACTATTGAAATATGATTTTAAAAATCTATATAAGACTTTATTACCAATATATTTAATTACAGTGGTTATTACTATTTTAACTGTAATACTTAATAATCTATCTGATACCTCTAACTTATTTTCTACATTAAATGCTCTTATGATAATAAGTTATGTTGTAATATTAATGGTATTAATAGTGGGAACATTCTTCTTAAGTATTAGAGATTTCTATTTAGATTTTGCAACAGAGAGGGGTTATTTAATTAATACTTTACCAGTTAAGAAAAGTACTATTATCACATCTAAATTTATAACAGGTGTAACTACTATGATTACAAGTCTTATCGTTATGTTCGTATCTATTATAATACTAGTAATAGGTAATGGAGAATGGACTAGTTTTGCAAATGGTGTAGCGAACTTCTTTAAAGATATACCAAGTGATGCAGTGGTTATGTTGATATTAATGGCAGTTCTTATGATAGTAGCTTACATTTCAGGACTTGCTGTATGTTTCTTATCTATCGCTTTAGGACAATTAAAAAATACTAATAAACTAGGCTTTAGTTTCCTTGCCTACATCATTCTTTATGTTATCTATGAGATGTACTTTACATTCGCTCTTACCTTTGTTGGAATGGTTAGTCCAGATTTTGTAAGAAGTTTAGATAATGAAATAGGTGCAATAGCATCAGTTAATATCTTATTTGGAATACTAATTGGACTTGTAATTATCATTACAGCGATAATTACTCCTATAACTAACTATATTCTTAAAAATAAACTTAATCTAGAGTAGTGAATATATCAATCACTACTTTTCTTTTGTTCTAAATTTATGTATAATAAGTATGGAAAGAGGGACTAATATGTATTTGTTTATTGAATATCCAAAGTGTAGTACTTGTAGGAAAGCTAAAAAGTTTTTAGATGATAATAATATTAAATATACTGATAGAAATATCGTAACTGATAATCCTACTAAAGAAGAATTAAAAAAGTTTCTTGAAGTTAGTGGTAAAGATATTAAGACTTTCTTTAATACTAGTGGTAATTTATATAAAGAACTACATCTAAAAGATAAATTACCTAATATGACTTTAGATGAAAAGTTAGAGTTATTATCAACTGATGGTATGCTTGTTAAAAGACCTCTTTTAGTAGAAGAAAATTTTGTTTTAACTGGATTTAAAGAAGATATATGGAAAGAAGTGATAATTAATGGATGAATTATTTAAAAAACTTAATATAACTCCTAAAAATTTAAAACTTTATGAAGTAGCATTTTCTCATTCATCATATGCTAATGAACATAGAGCGAAAAAAGATTATGAGAGATTAGAGTTTTTAGGAGATGCTGTTGTTGATCTTGTTATGGCTGATTACTTATATCGTAATCATGATGATAATGAAGGAGAAATGACTAAAGTACGTGCTAGTTATGTATGTGAGAATGCTTTATATGAATACTCTATGGACTTAGGTTTAAATAAATATATTAAAGTAGGTCATGGAGAAGAGTTAAATGGTGGTAAACATAAGAAAGCAATTGTCGCTGATATATTTGAGGCTTTGATGGGGGCAATTTACTTAGATCTTGGATATTCTACAGTTAGAAGAGTTATCTTAAATATTATAGTACCTTATGTTACTAATCCTAATGTTACTTTCTTTTCTGATTATAAATCTGCTTTACAAGAAGCAGTACAAACTAGTAGAAAAAGTCTATATTATGAACTTATTGAAGAAAGTGGTCCTGCTCATAATAAGAAATTTAAAATGCAAGTTAGAGTTGATGGTATTATATATGGAGAGGGTGTTGGTAGTAGTAAAAAGGAAGCAGAGCAGTTAGCTGCTAAGAATGCTTTGGAGAAACTTGCTATATGAAAACTATAGATGAACTATATAAAGAAACTATAGAAATTATTGAAGAAATAGAAGATAGAGATTATAAGAATAGAGAAGACCTAGTTAATTTTATTCTTTCTAATTTGCCTTTTGATAGTAAGTTTTTAAATAGTCCTGAAGTTTATGTTAGAATAGATACTTTGGTAAATACTTCTAATGCTATTATTTCTACGATTGAAGCGATTAAGTGTGTATTGGATATTTCTTATGAAATTAGTGATATAAAGAGCTTAAAATCCTGTTATAGTGATGCTTTATATATCGATGATCTTTATTATGATTATGAAGATTATCAAGATACATTGCTTAGTTATCAAGATTGTATAGAGGAATTTGTAATGAATCATTTTGCGTTAAGAAATTGTAATAATACTTATGATAATTATATTGAATTAATAACTAGATATTTTGAACTTGTTGAAGAAGAGAAGAATAATAATGCTTTTGCTAAGGAAAATCAAATGAGATTAGTAAAAAAAGAGAGAAAATTAGTAAGTTTAGGTAGAAAATATTTGAAAAAATTAGAAGAATAGGGTATAATTAGTAAAGTTTTGTTTCTATATAAAGAAAGGA
>CAMMTE010000025.1:0-11894 GCA_946499755.1 uncultured Mycoplasmatota bacterium | reverse complement strand
TAATGTAAATACCTCTTCTCCTGTTGGTGAAGTTAGTATGCCAGTTAGTGAGGTTGTAGTATCAAATGTTCAAGATACTTCTGTTGTTACTCCTCAAGTTACAAATAATGTTACACCGCAAGCTCAAGTTCAAACGCAACAGTCAGATGTTACTAATGTAGAAAATAATAATTCTACTACTGAAGTTGATAATAACGTAGTTATTCCAACTATAAATCAAGATGTTAATAATAAAAGTTAGGAGAAGATGTTATGGTTATTACAGTTACTAGTGTTATAACAATTATTAAAAAAATTATAGATATTTCTATAGTTTGGTTAATGTTTTATATAATTTTAAAAAATATTAGAAATAGTGTTAAGTTGACATTACTATTTAAGGGTGTAATCATTATTATTGCCTTAAAAATAATTAGTGATGTGTGCGGTTTTACGACTGTTGGTTTGCTTCTTGAATATGTTATCATGTATGGACCACTTGCTTTAATAGTAATATTTCAACCAGAAATTAGAAATATTCTTGAACAGTTAGGTCGTAATCAACTTTTAGGTAGACATAAAGTTTTAACGGTTGATGAGCGAGAACATATGGTATATGAATTAGTTCAAGCGATGGATTATATGAGAAAACAAAAGATTGGTGCTTTGATTGTTTTAGAGCGAGATATTAGTTTAGGTAATTATATTGATAAAGCTAAGAAGATATATGCTGATTTATCAAGTGATTTATTAATAGCTATTTTCTATGAAGGTAATCCTTTACATGATGGAGGAGTTATTATTCAAGGAGATAGGATAACTTGTGCAGGAGCGGTTTTTCCTACTAGTAGTAATCCAAAGATTAATAAAAGACTTGGTACTAGACATAGAGCAGCGGTTGGTGTTACAGAAGAGACAGATTGTATATCTTTAGTTGTATCTGAGGAAACTGGTCGTTTATCTGTTGCTATTAAGGGAGAACTTTTCTATAATTTATCAATAGAAGATGTTAGAATGATGTTAATTGATGAGTTGAAACCTAAAGCTAATAGTGATTTAGATGAAGAAGAGTTAGAAGAGGAAGAGATATATGAAGAAAATAATTAGAGGTATTGGAAAATTCTTTCATCATATCGGAGCATTTTTTGATAAATGGTTAATTACTCCTATTACAAAACTTGTTTTGAAAATTACAGATTTTTCCAAAAAGAATAGTAAAGGTATAGAGAAACTTCTTGGTAAAAAACAGACTTTAATTGTTGTTAGTTTAATACTTTCATTAGCAGTATTCTTTATTATTGATAGTGAAAGTAATACAATTATTGATCAGTATGCAGAAGTTTTATATAATCAAAAAGTTACGGCTACATATAATGAAGAAGCTTATGTAGTAGAAGGATTGCCTAGTAGTGTTGATATAACTTTAGTAGGACAGAAAAGACATATCTTCTTAGCTAAACAATATCCTAGTAGTGGTGTTACAGTAGATTTAACAGGACTTAAACCAGGACAACATAAAGTAACACTTAAATATACACAACAGTTAAAATCAATTGATTATAGACTTGATCCATCTACAGTTACTGTTACAATTTATGATAAAGTAAGTCAAACTAAGTCACTTACTTATGATGTATTACATCAAGATGATTTAGATAGTAAATTAAATATCGATAATGTAGAGCTTGATCGTAGTGAAGTTATTGTTAAGGGTGCTGAGTATAAACTAGATAAAGTTGCTACTGTTAGAGCTTTAGTTGATGTTGATGATTTCCCTAAACAAGAAGCTGGTGAATTAACATTAAAAGATGTACCACTTGTTGCTTATGATACTAATGGTAAAGTTGTAGATGTTGAGATTGTTCCTAAGAATGTAACTGCTAAAGTAACTATTTCTTCTCCATCTAAAGAAGTACCTATTGAAATTGTTCCTAAGGGCGATCTTGCTTTTGGTAAAGCGATTAAATCACTTAGTAGTAGTATAGATAGTGTAACTGTTTATGGTAGTCAGGAAGCGCTTGATAAGCTTGATTCATTAGAAGTTGAAGTGGATGTTACTGGACTTGAAAATGATAAAGAGTATACTGTTACTTTAAAACGACCTAATGGTATTACGGAGATAAGTGAAAGTACAATTACAGTAAATGTTACTCTTGATGATTCTACTACTAGAGAGTTTGATAATATATCTATTGCAACTGAGAATTTAGATACATCTCAATATAAAGTTCAAGCATTGTCGGAAGCAGATAGTAAAGTTACAGTTGTTGTTACTGGTAGTAAATCAATTATTGATAATATTGATCCTTCTATTATTACTGCTTATGTTGATTTAGATGGACTTGGTGTAGGAGAACATGAAGTAGAAGTAAAAGTTAGAGGGGACGATGTTAAATTAAGTTATGCTTCTAAGACTAAGAAAGTTAAAGTAAGGATAACGGCTAATTAAAAAAAGATTCAATTTGATATGAATCTTTTTTTTAATCGTGATCTAAATGATCAAATAATATACTCAAGTCAATTAGACCTGCTATTCCAATTATAATATAAATTATTCTTGCTAATAGAGCATCACTACCACCAAAGATTGATGCAACTAGGTCTAACTCAAATAGACCAACAAAAGCCCAGTTTATTGCACCTATTATAATTAGAACTAAACATATTTTTTTTAATATTTCCATAATTTCCTCCTTCTTAATTTGTACATTTATAGATTATCCATATTTACTTCTTTTATTCATGAATATTAAATAACTTTTAATAATATAATTTATTAGAATTGAGGATGAGGTGAAATTCATGAAAAAAATTAGTTTAGCTTTGCTAGTTTTACTTTGTTTTTTAGTAACTGGATGTGGAAAAGAAACTGATAGTGATATTTTAAGTAAATTAAATAAAAAAATTGATAATACAAAAGGATATGTGTTAACTGCAGATTTGGAAATACTAAATAATGATGATATATATAATTATTCTGTAGAATCTGCTTATAAAGAAGGTGATTTTTATAAAATAACTCTTACTAATAAAGCGAATAATCATGAACAAATAATATTAAAGAATGATGATGGAGTTTTTGTTTTAACACCTAGTTTAAATAAAAGTTTTAAATTTCAAAGTGATTTTCCATACAATAATTCACAAATTTATTTATTACAATCTATAATAAGTGATTTAGAGAATGATAAGAATAGAACTTTTAAGAAAGATGATAAAAACTATGTATTTACTAGTAGCGTTAATTATCCTAATAATAGAAATCTAGTTAAACAAAAAGTATCATTTAATGATGATTTAAAACTTAAAGAAGTGGTTGTCTTAGATAGTGATGATGTTCCTAATATGACTTTAAAAGTTAAAGATGTTGATTTTAGTCCTAGTTTTAAAAAGAATTATTTTGAAATAGATGAGATAATGAGTACTGTAAATATAGAAGAAGAGACTGTTACTACTAGTGCTCTTGATGATATTATCTATCCTTTAGTACTTCCAGAAGGTACTAAACTTAGTAATGAAGAGAAAGTTAATACTAGTGATGGAGAAAGAGTTATACTTACTTTTAGTGGAGATAAACCATTTCTTTTAGTAGAAGAGACTGTTAAAGCGATGGATGAATTTACAGTTATTCCTACGATGGGAGAACCTTTAATGTTTATGGATAGTATTGGTGTTCTTTCTGATAATTCTGTTAACTTTACTAGTGGTGGTATTAATTATTATTTAGTTAGTGATGTGATGAATCAAGATGAACTTTTAGAAGTAGCTAATTCGATTAATGTATTACCTACAATGAAATAAGCACGAAAGTGTTTATTTTTTTTTTGGTGTATGATATTATAAAATTGGATGTGAGATAAATGAATGTACAAAAAATTAAACACGAACTAATCAAACAAAAAGCATCAAAATTTAAAGGAAATATTTATCATTTTTCACAAGTACATTTTTGTTATAATTCTAATAAGATAGAGGGAAGTAGATTAACAGAAGATCAAACGGAAGCTATTTTTGATACTTCTAGTTTTATTCCTAAAAGTGATGATGCAATTAAATTAGATGATTTAATAGAGGCTAAAAATCATTTTAAATTATTTGATTATATGTTAGATAATGTTGATAAATCTCTTTCAAAAGAAATGATGATAGAGATGAATAAAATTTTAAAGAGAAATACTAGTGATGAAGATGATCCTAGATATAACGTAGGAGGATTTAAAGTAGTGCCTAATATAATAGGAATAGTAAATGTAATTAAAACAAGTGATCCTAAGACGACAGAAAAAGATATTGATGAGTTACTTACTGAATATTTAAAATTAGATAAAGTTACTTTAGAAGATATAATTGATTTTCATGTTAGGTTTGAGAGAATCCACCCTTTTGGAGATGGTAATGGTCGGGTTGGAAGAATGATTATGTTTAAAGAGTGTTTAAAAAATGATATTATGCCATTTATTATTTTAGATAAAGATAGAGCTTATTATATGAGAGGCTTAAAAGAATATGATAATGATAAACAATATTTAATTGATACTTGTTTGCATTCTGAGGATATTTATGAAGATGTATGTAATCAGTTATTAGATTTTGAAATTAAAGAGGACTAATTCAAAAAGTTAAACTTTTGAATCTGATAAATTACCGAAAAGATAAAAATTATAGTATTTTAACTAGGAAATCAGAAAGTAAAAGTGTTTATTTTTTTATTCATTTATGATATTATTAACTTTAGAAAGGCAGTGATTTATATATGAAAAAGAACAAGATAATTGATACAAAAAGGGAAATGCCTAGTGAAGTTAAAAGAGGAATTATTATAGTCGTAGTAGCTGTTTTAGTAGTTTTATTTATGTATTTTTTAACTACTAGGATACTTGCTAAAGATGATAGTAGTAATGAAGATAAAGTTAGGGAAAATGCTATCCAATATGATGAGATATTAGCAGGAGAATCATTTAATAAAACAGGTGAATATTATGTAATATATTATGATTCTACTGATCAATATTCTAGTATTAGTTCTTTAATTAGTTCTTATCAATTAAATAATAAAGATGTTAAATTATATAGTGTTGATTTATCTGATGGTATGAATAAGAAATATATAACTGATGGTAATATCGTTACTAAAGATGCTAGTAGTTTAAAAGTTAAAGAAAATACATTAATTAAATTTAATAATGGTAAAGTAGATGAAGTTATTACTGATATGAATGAAATTACAAGTATTTTAAATAGTTAGTGTAAAGATAGACCTTTTGGTCTATTTTTATTTTTTCTTTTGTGATAGAATAGTTAATAGTAAGGGGTGATACTATGTTTAAGAAAAAGAAAAAAGAGAATATTGAAGATGTAAATATAGATTTAGAAGATGATAATGTTAGAGAAGTAATAGTGGAAAGAAGAAGTGGTTTTAGTATTTCTGAAGTTATTATAATCATGATAATTGCTATTATGTTTGGCTTTCTTTTAGGTAATATTGTTAATTTTGTTGTCTTTGATAAGAGTAGTTCTAGTAGTGATGAATTGAGTGAATTAGTTACTACTTATGATAATATAGTTAATAATTATTATGATGATGTTGATAAAGAAGAACTTATTGATGCAGGGATACAGGGAATGATTAATTATTTAGATGATCCTTATGCTACATATTTTAGTGGGGATGCTAGTGATGAGTTTAATGAAGAGTTAGCTGGTGAATATGAAGGTATTGGTATTCAAGTATTATTAAGGGATAATGTCTTTAGTGTTAGTAGTGTGTTTGATAATTCTCCTGCTAGTAAAGCAGGGATAAAGATTGGAGATATTATTACTAAAGTTAATGATACAGATGTTAGTGGTAAGAGTTTAACTGATGTTGTTTCATTGATTAATAGTAAGAAGAAAGCTTCTATTACTGTTACTAGAGATGGTAATACTTTAGATTTTGAGGTTACAAGAAGTACTATAGATGTTCCTGTTGTTAGTAGTGATATATATGAAAATAATGGTAAAAGAATTGGTTATATTAAGATAGATTTATTTTCTTTAAAAGTATATGATCAATTTAATAAGGCTTTAAAAGCTTTAGAAAAACAAAATATAGAGGGATTAGTTATAGATGTTAGAGATAATCCTGGGGGTTATTTATCACAAGTTAAAGATATATTATGTTTATTTTTAAATAAGAAACAAGTATTATATCAATTACAAACTAAGAGTGAAACAGAGAAGGTTTATGGTACTAAGAAAAGTATTGATAGAGATTATCCTGTTAGTGTAATTATTAATGATGAGAGTGCAAGTGCATCAGAGATACTTGCTAGTGCTTTTAAAGAGAGTTATGGTTCTCATATAGTAGGAATTAATTCTTATGGTAAGGGTACTGTACAGTCTGCTAGTGATTTAGATAGTGGAGATACTATTAAATATACAGTACAAAAATGGTTGACTCCAGATGGTAATTGGATTAATGATAAGGGAGTTGTTCCTACTGATAGAGTTGAAACTGTATTACAAGAAGGGGAAACTTTAACTTATGAGAATGATACGATGTTACAGACTGCTATTAGGGTTGTAAGTGAATAGTTATGGGGATGTTTATGAGAGAGATTTTACAAGAAATAAAACAAGTAATAGATAATGTTGATGTAACTATAATTAGTTATGTTGATGAAGAGGGGTATCCTATATCTAAAGCTATGTTAAAGCCGAGGAAAGTAGAAGATTTGAAAGTGTTTTGGTTTTCTACTAATACTTCTTCTAATAAAGTAAAAAGCTTTAGAAATAATTCTAAAGCTAGTATATATTTCTTTGATAAAAGTACTTTTAAAGGTGTTAGTATTAAAGGTAATGTTGAAGTTATAGATACGAAAAGTGTAAAAGAAAGTATTTGGCAAGATGGTGATTTACTATATTATAGTAAAGGCGTTGAAGATCCTGATTATTGTGTTTTAAAATTTATAGTAGATAAATATAGATATTATAGTAATTTTAAGTCAATAGATATTAATGTAAAAGATATGTAGTGTTAGTTACATATCTTTTCTTTAGATTCAATTCTTCCTAAGACTTTATCTATAGAGAAGTCTTTATAGAATAGAGCTAGACTATAAATAAAATTAGTGGGTATTAAGTATCTAGAGTTTTCATAATGAGCATAGCCTCCTGAACTTGTATTTAAGACTTTAGCGATTTGTTCTTGAGTCTTTTTATTTTTCTTTCTTATAGATTTTAAGTTTTTAGATATAGTATTTAAATCTATTTCTAAGGGTAAATAAGACTTATTTGTATTAGTTAAGCCAAATAGATAATCTAAGCTGAAATTATATTTATTTGCATACTTTATTAATTGTCTAAGAGGTATTGTATCTTTACCTGTTTCCCAACCTGATATAGTAGAGTAAGTAACATTAAATAGAGTTGTTAAATCTTTTTGTTTAAGGCCTAAGTTTTCTCTTGTATATCTTAAATTTTTAATAATCATATTTCTTCACCAATTTAATTTTTCCATTTTTTGGTATAGATATAAAATTTATTGGGGAAATAGACGAAAATATGCTATAATAGTTTTAGATATAAGAATAGTTTAAGATAGATTGGTAAAATGTCAAATATATTTATATTTGAACTTAAACTGTGGTATTAAGATATAATTTTGGGCGATACTAGTAGAAGGAGTGATTTTGCTATGAAAAAAAGGAAAGGAAAAAGAAATATGTAATTATATTAGTTTTAGTTTTATTAATAGTATTAGTAATAGGCTTATCATATGCCTGGTTAATGACAACATTGCAAGGGAAAAAAGATGTTAGTATATTAGTGGATACTATTGATTTGAAACTTGATGAGAGTGCAAGTGAAGGAATACAGTTAGTAAATGCAATACCAACTTACGATAGTGATGGTAAAGAGACTGATCCATATAAGTTTTCTTTAATTAATAAGAGTAGAATAGACTTATATTTTTCATTATCACTTATTGATGCTGAAGAGTTAATTAGTAGTTGTCAAACTACAGATGGTAGTGCTTGTGAATTATTAGATACAAAAGATATAAGATATGAAGTAAAGGAGGGAGGTACTTCATATACAGGAACATTATCAGATTCACCAGTAATATATCATGGGATTATAGATGCTGATGAGACACTAGATTGTGAATTAAGAATATGGTTAAATATAGAAGCTGAGAATGATGTAATGGGGAAAGTATTTTTAGGTAAACTAAAAGTATTTGCGACACAACAGGTAGCAGAAGATAAGTTTATCCAAGATAATGAAGAAGTAAATGAACCTGAAATGGATAGTAACATGATTGCAGTAAGACATGATGGTTATAATTGGGTAAAAACAGATAAAAATAATGGTTGGTATAATTATGGTATGGGAATATGGGCTAATGCAGTTACTGTAAGTAGTGACAAGTTAGCAGAATACCAAAGTGCAGGAGTAGGAACAGTAATACCAATGGAAGATATAGAAACTATGTGGGTATGGATACCAAGATATAGTTATACGATTGCAAGTAGTGATGGAGGAGCTCATTATTATGGAAAAAGAGGAGTGTATTTAAGTAGTACACCAACACAAGCTTTACCAGGAGAAATAGATATTAAGTTTGTTGGAACGGATGTAAAAGAAAGAGGAACTGCACAGTATTTATCAACAGATGAACCAACTAATTGGTATACACCAGATGCCTTTACGCTTGGAGATACTGAACTATCAGGAATATGGGTAGGAAAGTTTGAGACAAGTAATGCAACGCAAAGTCAAACAAATAGTACAACACCAGATCCAATAATAAAGCCAAATGTAAGTAGTTGGAGAAGTATAAGTGTAAGTAACATTTATAATGTAGGACTTAAAGTAAGTGCTGAAGGAAATAGATATGGATTTAGTACTAATATGAATTCCCATGCAATGAGAAATGATGAGTGGGGAGCGGTAGCATACCTATCACAGAGTGCCTATGGAAAGTTAGGAAATGTTAATTTTATAGGTGCTAATAAAGAGATATATCAAAATAAGAGTAACCAATATATAACAGGATGTAGTTATGGAAGCCCAAGTAATGGAAATACAGATTATGGATGTCAATATACATATGATAATAACATAAGAGATGAGAGTGGAGAATCAGGAAAAGGAGTAGGAGCCAGTACAACAGGAACAATATATGGAGTATATGACATGTCAGGAGGAGCTTGGGAATATGTAATGGGAAATTATAATGATGTAGTAGGAAGTAGTGGATTTAGTGAACCATTAACATTAGAAAGTAAATATTATAATAAATATACAAGTAGCACAGCAAGTGAAGCATGTAATGGAGGAGTATGTTATTCACATGCATTAAGTGAAACAGCAGGTTGGTATGGAGATTATCAGACAATGGTAACACAAACGAATCCATGGTTGTTGCGCGGCGGTTACTGGGGTACTAATCCTGGTGAGTGTGCAGGTGTTTTCAACTTCTATCATTACTCCTCTAATGGCGATGCTAACGTCAATGGCTCGTTCTGCCTCGTGATGAGTCCTAGTCCGTGAGGACGATACGAATTAGAGGCTTGAACGATCTTTAAGAAATTATATCAGAAGATATAATTTCTTAAAGCAAGATTTTGGTAGTGTATAATCTAGTATGTAATAGATGATATTATTATGTACTAGATTATATTTTTTAACGATATTTAGCACTCTCTATTGACAAGTGCTAATTTGTGTTATATAATATGTATGTGTAAGAAAGGAGATGGGTAATATGTATCAAAATCCAAATGAAGAAAATGAGAATGTATTAGAAAAATATGGTCGTAATATAAATGAAGCGGTTAAAGCAGGTAAGATTGATCCTGTTATTGGTCGTGATGAAGAGATTCGTAGTATTACTCGTGTTTTATCTCGTCGTACTAAGAATAATCCTGTTTTAATTGGTGAACCTGGTGTTGGTAAGACTGCTATTGTTGAAGGACTTGCTCTTCGTATAGAACGTGGAGATGTTCCTGCTAGCTTAAAAAATAAAACTATTTGGGAACTTGATATGGCTAGTCTTGTTGCAGGTGCTAAATACCGTGGTGAGTTTGAAGAGAGACTTAAGAAAGTCTTAAATGAGATTAAGAAGAGTGAAGGCTCTATTATCATGTTTATTGATGAGATTCATATGATTGTAGGTACTGGTAATACTGAAGGAGCGATGGATACTTCTAATATCTTAAAACCTATGCTTGCTCGTGGTGAGATTCACGTAATTGGTGCGACTACTTTAAATGAATACCGTAAGTATATAGAAAAAGATGGGGCTTTAGAACGTCGTTTTCAAAAGATTATTGTTCATGAACCTAGTGTAGAAGATACTATCACTATACTTCGTGGTCTTAAAGAAAAGTTTGAAATACATCATGGAGTTACTATTCATGATAAAGCTTTAGTTGCCGCTGCAACTCTATCTAATCGTTATATTACTGATAGATATTTACCTGATAAAGCGATAGATTTAGTAGATGAAGCATGTGCTACTATTCGTGTACAAATGGACTCTGTTCCTAATGCACTTGATTCTTTAACTCGTAAGATTATGAGACTTGAAATTGAAAGACAAGCGATTAAGAAAGAGAAAGACCAGTTATCTATGAAGCGTAAAGATGAGATAGATAAAGAGCTAGGTGAGTTAAAAGCTAAAGAGAAGGAATATAAAGAGGCTTGGGAAGAAGAGAAAAGTCTTAATGATAAGATTAATGATAAGAAAAGAGAAATTGAGAAGGCTCGTTTTGAGTTAGAACAAGCTGAAAATAAGTATGACTTAGAGAAAGCTGCTAAGCTTCAACATGGTACTATTCCTAAGTTAGAGAAAGAATTAGAGGAATTAAAGAGTCGTGATGAAATGAAATTACTTAGTGATAATGTAACAGAAGAAGATATCGCTAGTGTTATTTCTAAAATGACTAATATTCCTTTAAGTAAGTTAGTTAGTAGTGAGAAAGAGAAACTTCTTAATTTAGAGAATAGTATGAAGAGTCGTGTTATGGGACAAGATGAAGCTTTACATTTAGTTAGTGAAGCGATAATTAAGTCACGTAGCGGTATAAAAGATCCTAATAGACCTATTGGTTCATTCATCTTTTTAGGTCCTACTGGAGTTGGTAAAACTGAAGTAGCAAGAACTCTTGCCTATGAACTTTTTGATGATGAGAAGCATATGGTTCGTATTGATATGAGTGAATATATGGAGAAGTTTAGTGTTAGTCGTTTAATTGGTTCTCCTCCAGGTTATGTTGGTTATGAAGAAGGAGGACAACTTACTGAGGCAGTAAGACGTAATCCATATAGTATCGTTTTATTTGATGAAATAGAGAAAGCTCATCCTGAAGTATTAAACCTTTTACTACAAATACTTGATGATGGTAGAATAACTGATTCTAATGGTAGAACTGTTGACTTTAAAAATACTATTATCATTATGACATCTAACCTTGGTAGTGAATATATATTAGATGGTGATACTAGTAAAGTAATGGATGAAGTAAGAAGTCACTTTAGACCTGAATTTATTAACCGTGTAGATGAGATTATTGTCTTTAAACCTCTTACTAAAGATGTAATATATCAAATACTTGATAAGATTATTTCTGATATTGAGAAACGTTTAAGTAATAATGATATTCATATTAAATTAACTCGTGAAGCGAAAGAATATTTGGTTGATGCAGGATATGATGTTAATTATGGAGCTAGACCTTTAAAACGTGAAGTTAGTAAGACAGTTGAGAGTTTACTTGCTCATGAGTTAGTTAAAGGTACTATTAAATATGGAGAGACTGTTACTTTTGATGTTAAAGATAATGAGTTAATAATAGAAAAATAGGTGCTTAAGCGAGACTGCTGAAAAAGTAGTCAAAATATAAAACTGATAAATAAGAATTAATCTG
>CAMMTE010000024.1:0-12136 GCA_946499755.1 uncultured Mycoplasmatota bacterium | reverse complement strand
AAAAGAAAAATTAAATACTTAACTATACATGATAAAGAGAAATTAATTAAAGTTAAAGCTAGTTATTATGGTTATATGATGAGAGCTGATAGTAAGTGTTTACAATATAAATTAAAAATTAAGTAATTATTGCTATTTCTTTATGTTTATAGTAAAATTTAATTAAGGAGAAGATGTTATGAATAGTGAATTTATTAGTGATGTAGAAAATAAAATGAAAGGTGCTCTTGCTAACTTAGAAAAACGTTTTACTACAGTTAGAGCAGGACGTGCTAATCCTTCTAGTTTAGATGGTGTTATGGTTGATTATTATGGTTCTATGACTCCTTTAAAGAGTCTTGCTACTATATCAGTACCAGAAGCAACTCAGTTATTAATTAAACCTTTTGATAGAGGTTGTTTAGGTAGTATAGAAAAAGCTATTATCGCTGCTAATTTAGGGTTTAATCCTTCTAATGACGGAGAAACTATTAGAATAGTAATACCAGCTTTAACAGAAGAGAGAAGACGTGAACTTACTAAACAAGTTAAAGCTATGGCAGAAGATGCTAAAGTATCTATTAGAAATATTAGACATGAATCTAATGAAAAAATTGAAAAGATGGAACTACCTGAAGATGAAGAAAAAGGTATGATGAAAGAAGTTCAAGACCTTGTTAATGAATATAATAAAGATATAGATAATCTTTATAAAGATAAAGAAAAAGAATTAATGACTGTATAGTAGTGTTTATCACTACTTTTAATTTTTAGGAGGAAATATGATTTTAGAAGTAATAATTGAAAATATTCTTTCATTTAAAAATAAAACTAGCTTTTATTTCGATAGTGTTACTACTATAACAGGTGATAATAATAGTGGTAAAACTAATTTGTTTAAAATACTAAACTTAGTTAGAAAAATGCTTAGAACTTCTAATAATCTATTAAGTAGTTATCTATTTAATGATGATAATAGTAGTTTTGAAATAACTTTTATAATTAATGATACTAAATATACTTATGGTTTTGTTTTTAATAGAAAAGTAATTTTTAAAGAATATTTATATTGCCAAGATACTATTATTTATGAAGAAACTAATATTAGTAAATTATCTATAAAGTCTAATGAAAAATTAAATGATATATATAAATTCTTAACTTATGATATAGCTATCTGCTTTTCTATAAGAGACTTAATAGAACCATCATTTACTCTATATAGTAAAGATACTAACAATAAATTAAAACCTTATATCTTAAATTTCTTTAAGAAAGTAAATATTAATATAATAGATTATAAAGTTACTCCTCTTAAAATAGGAAATAATACTGGCTATAACACTAAATTTAAATATAAAATAGATGATAAGAATTATATTATAGATTATGGAGATGAATCTTTAAGTAATAGATTAGTCTTTGCTTTAATCCCCTTTATATTAAAAGCAAGAGAAGATAATAAGATTTTAATAATAGATGATTTAGATAGCTTTTTAGATAATAAAATTATTATAGAAATTATAAATATGTTTAATAACGGGCAACTAATATTTAGTAGTCATAATAAATATAGATTTGATTGTAAAAGAATAGAATTATAAAGAAAAATACTTTACATATAACTTTTAAATATGATATAGTAATTCATGAAAAAACAGTGATTAAGAAGTAGTAGTAAATGATTTCTTTAAAGAGAGTCTATGGTTGGTGAAAATAGATAAGAATAGTTTATGAATTCATCTTAGGAGTTCCTATAACAAAATTATAGGCGTTCATCGCGTTAAGATTAATGAGAATAGTAATAACTATAAATTAAGGTGGTACAGTGTAGATTATCTATGCCCTTAAGTTATAGTTATTTTTTATTTTTAAGGAGGAGTTATGGTTAAACGATTTATTTGGGATTTAAATGGTACTATTTTAGATGGAGACTTTTCAATAGACGAGAAATTATTTAAAGAAAATTTGAGTGAAGAAAACTATGCAAAGTTTATTAGTAAGTGGTTTGCTTTACTTAAGGCTTATGAAAGGAAATATCCTAAATATGATAGAAAAATGTTAAGTAGTTTTCTTAGTACAAATATAGGTATAAATATAAGTTCAGAACTAATAGATGATTGGTCTAATTACATGATAAATGTTAATGAAGTGATCCATCCTGGAGCGGTTGAAGTCCTAGATTATTTAAATAGTAAAGGAATAGAAAATGTTATTTATTCAAATGGTTTTACTAATATGCAAGTAGGAAGACTAAAAAAAGTAGGACTAGATTCATATTTTAAAGAAATTATAGGAGCAGATCATTATATGAAACCTAGTAAAGAAGGATATCTTTATGCTTGTGGGCCATATAAACCAAGTGAATGTGTTATGGTAGGAGATAATTATACTAAAGATATAGTGGGAGCGAGAAATGTAGGACTTGATGCTATTTATTATAGTCCTAAAAAAGATGTAGATATTCCTCATATAAAAAAGTTAGTTAAGATAAAGGAGATGTGTGAACATGGATATGGAAGATATTAAAAAAGAAATAGAGAAAGATTTAAGTAGTGTTAGAGATTTAAAGAGTCTTAATGAACTACATATTAAATACTTAAGTAAGAAAGGTATTATTACAGAACTTAATAGTAAGATTAAAGATATTTCAAATGATAAGAAAAAAGAATTTGGTATGGGTGTTAATTCTCTAAGAAATTACTTTAATGAAAATTATAATACTATTAAAGAAAAACTTGAGAGTGAGGAATTAAATAAAAAATTAGAGAGTGAATCTATTGATATTAGTTTGCCTAGTACAAAGGTGAGTATAGGTTCTCCTAATATATTAGAAAAATTAATAGAAGAAGTAGAAGAAGTATTTATGTCTATGGGTTATGATGTGGTTGATGGACCAGAAGTAGAAGAAGATAAATATAACTTTGAAATGTTAAATATACCTAAAGGACATCCGGCAAGAGATGCTCAAGATACTTTTTATATTGAAGGAGAAGAGGTATTACTTAGAAGTCAAACATCACCTGTCCAAGTTAGAACAATGTTAAAAGGAAAAGGTGAAGTACCAGTTAGAGTAATATGTCCTGGTAAGACTTATAGAAGAGATGATGATGATGCTACTCATTCTCATCAATTTATGCAAATAGAAGGATTACTTGTAGATAAAGATATATCTTTATCTGATTTAAAAGGAACTATTGATGTTATTGTTAAGAAATTGTTTGGTAACGATGTAGAAACTCGTTTTAGACCTAGTTATTATCAATTTACTGAGCCATCAGTAGAAGTAGATATTAGTTGTTTTAACTGTAAAGGAAAAGGTTGTAATATTTGTAAACATACAGGTTGGATTACTATTGCAGGAGCAGGTATTGTTCATCCTAATGTTCTTCGTATGAGTGGCTATGATCCTAATATCTGGAGTGGTTTTGCTTTTGGCTTTGGAGCAGAACGTATGGCAATGCTTAAATACGATATAAATGATTTACGAGTATTTTATAATACTGATTTAAGAGAAGTTAAAAATTTTGACAGAAAGGAGATTAGCAATAATGATTAATTTAGAATGGGTAAAAGATTATATAGATATATCTGATCAAGACTTAGAAAAACTTGCTGTTAAGATTACAGAAGCTGGTATTAATGTTGAAAAAGTTATTACTAATAAAATTGATAATCTAGTTATTGGTAAAGTTGTAAGTTGTATTGATCATCCTGATAGCAATCACTTACATTTATGTATGGTTGATGTAGGAAAAGACAATCTACAACAAATAGTATGTGGTGCTCCTAATGTCCGTGAAGGACTTAAAGTAATTGTGGCACTTCCTGGGGCAGTACTTCCAGGAGACTTTGCTATTAAAGCTAGTAAGATTAGAGGAGTAGAATCTAATGGAATGATCTGTGCTTTATATGAACTTGGTCTTGAAGAGAAAAATGATGAGACTTATGCTAAAGGTATAGAAGAGTTAAGTAGTGATGCTCCTATAGGAAAAGATCCACTAGTTTATTTAGGACTTGAAGATACATTATATGAGTTAGATATTCATAAACATCGTAATAATGATTGTTACTATCATATTGGTTTTGCTTATGAGATATCTGCAATATTAAATAGAAAAGTAACACTACCTGATTTATCTTATAAAGAAGATAAAGATAATATTAATAATCATTTTAAACTTGAAGTAGAAACTACTAAGTGCCCTTATTACTTAGCTAAGATGGTTACTAATGTAGAAATAGGCGAGTCACCTGACTTTATAAAGAAAAGATTAGCTTCTGTTGGTATGAGACCAATAAATAATGTCGTAGATATTTCTAATTATGTTATGTTAGAGTTTGGTCAACCTCTTCATTTCTTTGATAAAGATGCTTTAGGTGATAAAATCTTAGTAAGGGATGCTAAAGATGAAGAAATAATTACTACTTTAGATAATAAAGAAAGAGTTCTTAAAGCAAGTGATATCGTTATTACTGATGGAACTAACCCTGTTTGTGTCGCTGGTGTTATGGGAGGAGTCAATACTGAAGTTGAGCCTACTACTAAAAATATTCTAATAGAAGCTGCTATCTTTGATCCTGTTAGTATTAGATATACGGCAAGTCACTTAGATCTTAGAAGTGAAGCTAGTATAAGATATGGTAAAGGCCTAAGTTATGAATATACTCGTTATGCTCTTGATAGAGCTTGCCACCTATTAGAAAAATATGCTAATGCTACAATTCTTTCTGGTACTGTTATGCATGATAAAATTGATAAAACTCCTAAAGTAGTAGAATTTATTCCAGATCAAGTAGATAAAATGTTAGGAATAAGAATTACTGAAAGTGATATGAAATATGAACTTGAACGTCTTGATTTTCCTTATACTTTAGAAAATGGTAAGTTTAAAGTAACTATTCCTAGTAGAAGACTTGATATTGATCCTAATGTTAATGATATAGCAGAAGAAATAGGTAGACTTTATGGATATCAAAAATTAGTATCTACATTACCTAGAGTAGAAATAAGAAGAGGAGAGTATATAGGTGATGTTAAATATCGTAAAGCTATTTCTAAACGTCTTAGAAGTTTAGGACTTAACGAGGTTAAAACTTACACTTTAGTATCTCCATCTATGGCTAGTAGTTTTGATTATGAAGAAAAAGAAAAAATTACTTTACCTAATCCTATGAGTATAGATAAGAGTGTTATTAGAACAAGTTTAATACCATCATTACTTAATGTGTATAACTATAATAAAGCTCGTAGAGTAAAAGATATAAATATCTATGAGATTGCTAAAACTTATGATAAATATTATAATGAAGAGTCTAAAGTAGCATTTCTTATGAAAGGTAATTATGTTACTAATTCTTGGAAAGGCTCTATTAAAGTAGATTTCTATTTAATGAAAGGAATAGTTGAAAATATTCTTGATTATTTAGGCTTTAGAAATCGTTATAGTTTTGTTAAAAGTAATGTTTCTGATTTACATCCAGGAATATCTGCAGATATCCTTCTTGATCGTAAAAGAATTGGTATTATGGGTAGAGTTCATCCTAGTGTATGTAGAGATGAAGTATATGTCTGTGAGTTATCTTTAAATGCTTTAATGACTAAAGTTAAACCTTTAAAATATAAAGAAGCATCAAAATATCCAACAATCGTAAAAGATGTTGCATTTATTGTTCCAAAGACTATGTCATCAAGTGAAGTAGAGACAGTTATCAAAAAAGCAGGAGGCAGACTACTTAGTGAAATAAATGTCTTTGATGTTTATGAAAAACTTGATAATGATAAAAAATCTATCGCTTATAATTTAACATTTATGGATAGTAATAGGACTTTAACAGATGAAGAAGTTATGAATGTCTTTGATAATATTATTAAGAAGGTAACAACTTCTTTAGATGTAGAATTAAGGGATAAATAGTTGAATAAACAGTCAAAATAATTTCAAAAAAGTATTTACACACAGTACCACTTATGATATAATTTAGTTGTATTAGATGAGGGGAACTTCATATAATATAGAGGTAAGTTGATTTTCTTCTTACGGAAATTATCTCGCTTGTAGATGGTTGCGAGTAATAAATTATTCTACACTGCAGATTATCTCGCTTGTAGATGGTTGCGAGTAATAAATTATTCTACCGGAAATTTAAAAGGGCGATATTTTGATAAATAACGTCCTTTTTATATGATTATTATTGTAAGGGGGAAAGGTAATGGAAATTAAAGAAGGATATTTGTATCATATATCTAGAGATTTTTTTGAGCTTGTAGATGATCCTAATTTATCAATAAATCATTCAGGAGTTCATAGTAGACCGTCATATTTTCTAGTAAAATATAAAGAACTTCTATGGTTTATACCTTTGAGTAGTAAGGTAGAAAAATATAAAAAACTTTCAGAAAACACCAAAAGAAAATATGGTAAATGCAATACTATTTTGATAAGAAAAATTGCAAATAAAGAAAGTGCAATTTTACTTCAAAATTCTTTTCCCACGTTACCTAAATATTTGACTCATCCACATACTGTTAATGGTAAGCCTTATAAATTACCAAAGGGACTTCAAAAAGAAATACTAGAGAATTTTAACATTTTGATGGATTTGAAAAAACGTGGGCTTTATACTTTCTTTACAAATGTAGATAAAATAGAAACTATTATGTATCAAGAGTTGCAGAATGATAATTTACAAAGAGCATAGATAATGATGGTAAATAGTTATAAGTAGTAATATTTATATTGGAGGTAATGTTGTATGGCAAATAAAAGCATAACAAAGTTTCCTAAAGGTTTTTTTCAACAAAAACGTCCAATAATTTCTGCCGGCGAAGCTGTTAAAGGACTTAAACCTTTTGAATGGGAAGGTGTTATTGATTTTGATGATGAAAAACCTAAAAAGACAAAAGATAAGGATGGGAAAAATAAATAACTTGTTCTAATGGGCAAGTTGTTATTTTTTTTCGTAAAATATTTGACTAGCCAGTAAAATTATGTTAAAATCATAGTGTTTGTAGCTTTATATACCTCATATAGGTAAGCTGTAAACCACATCGAAGAGGTAGAAATTGTTAATAGAAGAACAATACCTTAAGAGTGAGTCTTTAGTTTAAAAAAAGGAGGTTAAAAAATGTACGCAGTAATTAAAGTTGGTGGAAAACAATATCGTGTAAGCGAAGGAGATGAAATCTTCGTAGAAAAGATTAATGCTAATGCTGGAGATGAAGTAACTTTTGGTGAAGTATTAATGATTGATTCTAAAGTAGGTTCTCCTTATTTAGCAAATGCTACTGTAACTGGTAGTGTTATTAAAAATGGTAAAGCTAAAAAAATACGTGTTTTCAAGTATAAGAATAAGTCTAGAAGTAATCGTAAAACTCAAGGACATAGACAACCATATACTAAAGTTAAAATTACTAAGATTAATGGATAATTATGATTAAAGTAAAAGTAGAAAAAGAACAAGGCTATTTTAAGAAAATTAGTATATTAGGTCATGCCATGTACGATGATTATGGTAAAGATATAGTTTGTAGTGCTGTTAGTTCTATTGTAACTACAACTATTAATGGAATACTTACTATTAATAAGAATACTATTACATATCTTGCTAGTAGTAAGGGACTTACTATAAAAGTTTTAAGTAATGATAGAGTAACTCAAAGTTTGCTTAAAAACATGATTAAACTACTTAAAGAATTAGAATTAAAATATAAAGATAATATTAAAATACAGTAAGGAGGGACTAAAGTGAATTTTTTAAAGTTAGATATTCAATTTTTTGCTCATAAAAAAGGACAAAGTTCAACATCTAATGGACGTGACTCTATTGGACGTAGATTAGGTGCTAAAGCTGCTGATGGAGAATATATTACAGCAGGTAGCATTATTTATCGTCAAAGAGGAACTAAAATATTCCCAGGTGTTAATGTAAAACGTGGTAATGACGATACATTATACTCAACAGTAGATGGTATTGTTAAGTTTGAACGTAAAGGAAGAGATAAGAAACAAGTTTCTGTTTATCCTGTAAATTAAAAAGTTGTTACAATGTGTAGCAACTTTTTCTATAAATAATTATTTTTTAACCCAATCAAAATATTAGATATTTCATAATAAATATTATCTCTAATATTACCCTTTAAATTAAGTAAGATACTATTATCCTTTAACAAAATATTATAATTTTCTTTTAAAAAATTAGTAATAATAATCGCTTCATCATCTGTTGGATAAATATTTTTACTTTCTAAATATCCCATTACTAAATGATAATTTAAATTTTTAATATTGTTTCTTATTATTCTTTCTATCAATTTTTATCACCTTTATTAAATTTATATGTAGTAAATTTTAAAATATGTGATAAACTAGTAAAGAAAGAGGGTGGTTTTTTTGAAAATAAAACAGAAAGTTAATAGTAAAAAGATTAATAAACCTGAGCGAAATTATACAGTTAATCAAACAACTTATAAAAAACGTTTTATTTTTTTAGGTGCCGTTTTAGTTCTTTTATTTACCATTATTTCTCTTAGACTTTATCAAGTAATGTTAAGAGAGCAAAGTAAATATGAAGATGAGTTAGCAACACTTGCCACACAAACAGTTGAAGGACCTAGTACCCCTCGTGGTAGAATATTAGATCGTAATGGAAAAGTAATAGTTGACAATAAAGCTGTTAAAACTATTTACTATAATAAAGATAAAAGTAGGGGCACAGAAGAAGAAATAAAACTTGCTTATACGGTATCAGCACATTTATCATTAGATTATGATAAAGTTACAGAAAGAAATAAAAGAGAATTTTTTGTCGCTAAAAATAGTCGTAATATGAATGATAGGATTACTGATAGTGAGTGGGAAAAATATGAACAAAGAAAACTTGATAGTGATGATATATATGAACTTAAAATAAAAAGAGTTACTGATGAAGAATTAAATGCTTTTACTGAAGAAGACAATAAAGCTAGCTATTTATATTATTTAATGAATAAAGGTTATTCTTATGATGATAAAATTATAAAAAATGAAGATGTTAGTGATGAGGAATATGCATATATTGCTGAAAATAATGCTTCTTTACCAGGATTTAATACTAAACTAGATTGGGAAAGAGTTTATAACTATGGAGATACTTTTAGAACTATTTTAGGTAATATTGGTACTATTCCTAGTGAAGAAAAAGATGAGTATATTGCTAAAGGATATTCTTTGAATGATATAGTTGGTACTAGTTATTTAGAAGAAGAGTATGAAGAATATTTAAGAGGTACTAAAGCAATATATAGAACTGTTAATTCTCATGAACTTGAACTTGTCAGCGAGGGTAAAAGAGGAAATGATATAGTACTTACTATTGATATAGAACTACAACAACAACTTGAAACAATCTTATCTGAAGAAATATTAAGTACGAAAACTCAAGCTAATACTGAGTATTATGATCGCAGTTATGCTGTAATACAAGATCCTAATACAGGAGAAATACTTGCTATGGCAGGTAAAGAAGCAGTTAGTGATAGTAATGGTGGTTATAAGATAGTTGATTGTACAACAGGTATTATGACAGATCCAATGACATCAGGTTCTGTTGTTAAAGGTGCTAGTATGTTAGTTGGCTATAATACAGGAGCTATTACTCCAGGAGAGTATCAAGTAGATGAATGTATTAAAATAGCAGGAACACCACAGAAATGTTCATGGAAAACTTTAGGTAGAATTAATGATATTGATGCCCTTGCTCTATCAAGTAACGTTTATCAGTTTAAAACAGCTATGAAAGTAGCAGGAGCTACCTATCAGTACAATAAACCTCTAGTAATTAATGAAGGAGCTTTTGATATATATAGAAATACTTTTAAAGAATTTGGTCTAGGTGTTAAAACAGAAATAGATTTACCTGTTGAGTCATTAGGCTATACTAGTGATAATAAAGCTCCAGGTTTACTTCTTGACTTTGTTATGGGGCAGTATGATACTTATACACCAATTCAACTATCCCAATATATTTCAACTTTCGCTAATGGTGGTAATAGATTACAACCTCACTTACTTAAAGAAGTAAGAAAAGCCACAGATGATGAATCTCTTGGTGATGTTATATATAGTTTTGATACTAATGTATTAAATGCTGTAAATACAACTCCAGAATATTTAAATAGAGTAAAAGAAGGATTTTATGCTGTTACTCATAAAAGTTACGGACTAGGTCGTGAATATATCGCTGATATCTATGATCCTAGTGGTAAAACTGGTACTAGTCAAAGTGCAAAAGATACTGATGGCGATGGAGTTAATGATACAGATACCGTTTCAACTGCCTTTGTTGGTTATGCTCCATCAACAAATCCTAAAATGTCTATAACAGTAACTAGTCCAAACTCAACTTGGGAAAACCCTCGTAATAGTTACTCTACTTTAGTTACAAGAAGAATTTCAAGAAGAGCAAGCGATGCTTACTTTGCCTTATATCCAATTGGTTAGAATATATTAGAAATCACTTAAATAAAATTATTATGGGTGATACTAATGGAATCTTTTAAAAAAGTATTGGAGGCATTGTTAGTAGTTTTAGCTTTGCTCTTTTCTTTTTACTATACAGAAAAAGCTGTGATTATATTAGAATCTAATGATCCTATTATGAAAGAGATAAAAGAAAACGGTAAAAGTAAGGAAGAAGAAGCTATTGATGCTAAAGTAGTTGATAATACTTTAATACCTGGTTATAATGGTTTGAAAATCAATTTAGAAGAAAGTTTTAAAAAGATGAAAAACTATGGTAGTTATAATCAAAGTTTACTTGTTTTTGAAGAAATTAGTCCAACTATATCTATAGATGATTATTATGATAAATATATTTCTAGTGGTAATGGTGTTAATACTGATGTGGCCTTAATATTTACTCTTGAAGATAGTAATTATTTAAATAAACTAATTGATGTATTAAATTCTACTTCTATAAACTCTACTTTATTTATTGATGGTACTGTTTTAGAGAATAATATTACTATTTTTAGTAATCTAGATAAAGAAAAATATGAATTAGAATTACTTAGTTATGATAAGAGCTATGATGAAATGCTTTTTAAAAATTCTCTATATAAATTAGAAACAATTAGTAATAAGCATCCTAAATACTGTTATGCTTCTTATGATAATGAAGAAGTACTAAATCTATGTAATAATTTATCTATGCATACAATAATACCTACTTTAAAATTAGAAGAAAATATTTATGCTAGTATTAAGGGTAATTTAAGGAATGGTAGTATTATTTATGTAAAGCTATCTGATAGTAATTTATCTAGTCTTAATATTTTAATTAATTATATTAAGCAAAGAGGTTTTACTTTAGTAACATTAGATACTTTATTAAATGAAGGAAGAAGTGAAAAATAGTTTGACATTTATTAATTTTGTAGTAAAATTGTATTTATAAATACGTTATTAATTAAGGACTTGATAAAAGAATACTTTTAATCTTAGAGACTTAACGGTTGGTGAAAGTTAAGAAAAGCTCTTTTGTTACTACCTTAATGAGTAGAATTATAAAAAGTAATTCCGGTAAACACCGTTATCTAAATTAAGTAAAAAAAGGATGGTACCGTGTATAAAGCACTCCTAATATTAGGAGTGCTTTTTCATACAAGAAATGAGGAATATTATGAGAAGACGTAAACCAAGAGTAAAAGACTTTACTGATCAAGCGATTATAATTTTAGAAAAACAGAAACATGATGATAACTTTACAAGATATGCAAGAGCTATTTTAACGGAAAGATATTTAGAAGATAGTGTAAGTTTCTACGATCTTTCCAAAAAGTTAAATAAGTCTCGAAGTAAATTTCAAAAAGAGATTTTATGGGGTGCTATTACTACTAAATTATTAGTTGAAGAAAATTGTAGTGAAATTATAAGAATTTATAATGCTATAGAAAAATTACCAATTGACGATTTAGTAAAATTAAGTCAAAAAGCTATTGATCCTCTTATTAGAGGGAAAGCAGAAAAAATATGTTATGAAAAACAACTCGAATTAGAAGAAGAATTGGGACTAGATAAAATCGATTATGAGAAATTTCTTCAAGATGATTTAGAAATAAATGACGATAATAAGAAAAAATCAAAACCTAAACCAAAAATATCTAAAAGTAACCAAT